>JAJZPA010000227.1 GCA_021811425.1 Bacillota bacterium
TAAGAAAGGGCTCTATGAACCGGCCCACGGTTCAGCTCCCGATATCGCGGGCAAGAACTTGGCTAATCCCTTGGCTACGATCCTCTCAGGTGCGATGATGCTGCGCTATACCTTTGGTCTTGAAGCAGAGGCACTACGGATTGAGCAGGCCGTGACGGCAGTTCTGGAGAAGGGTTATCGAACCGGGGATCTTGCAAAGCCTGGAGACAAGGTTTTGGGAACTAAAGAAATGAGCGATGAAGTGATCAAAGCACTTGAATTATTTCCCAGAGTATAGTAAAGTAGAAACTAATCTGATAGCGAAATGACCGATGACCGACATAGTAAGGCTGACCTTCAGAGAGGAAAACGATGGGTGCGAGTTTTCCACCTTGCCTGAACCCAGTCGTGAGGTGACGGTGATTAAGCCGTACGGATCCCACCGTTAACAGGGAGCCATTAGGCAATGGCATTAAGTTGGCGTGCAGAGCACGCAATCAAGGTGGTACCGCGGAGAAGAAGCTTCTTCCGTCCTTATAAGGATGGGGGAAGCTTTTTAATTTGAGAGAGAAGGATAATTGATGAAGAATATTGGTTTTATCGGTGGCGGAAATATTGCTGAGGCCATCATTTACGGGTTGCGCCAGGCCGGTGGCCAGCAGCATATTCGCGTTGTGAACCGCTCCAATACCGAGCGGCTGCAGCGGCTGGTGGAAACTTATGAAGTGCTACCGGAAAGTTTGACGGGGCTGTTGACGGCTTCTGAGGTTGTTGTTATTGCTGTGAAGCCAAAAGATGTGGGCGGGGTCTTAGAAATGCTGAAGGCGTATGATTTAAAGAATAAGCTCGTGATTAGCGTTGCGGCTGGCATCCCTTTGGCCCTATTGGAGAAACATCTGCCTGGTATCGCAGTGATCCGGGCAATGCCGAATACATCGAGCGCGGTGCTGCATTCAGTGACAGGTTTGGTTCAAGGAAACGATGTGACCTTAGAGCATGTAAGGATGGCAGAACAGATTTTTACAGCGGTCGGACACATCCTGTGGATTCCCGAGTCGCAAATGAATGCTTTGATGTCCGTGAGTGGCAGCGGACCCGCCTATTTTTATCTGTTTACGGAGTGTCTGGTCCAAGCCGGGGTGGAAATGGGCCTGCAGGAGGCTGATGCGGAAATGCTCGCTCGCGAAACCCTGATTGGGGTGGGGAAGATGATGGCCGAAAGCGGGAAATCTCCAGGTCGTCTCCGAGAAGAGGTGACTTCCCCGAACGGGACCACCATTGAAGCTTTGCAGGTTTTTTGGGAGGGTAACCTCAAGGGAATCGTCCAGGAGGCTGCGAATGCCTGTGCTCAGCGAGGGGTAGAGATGGAAGGAGAGTATTCGGTTTGAGTACGGAGTTCCACAGGATCGTTTTAAAAATAGGGAGTAGCAGTTTAAACCACGCTGAAGGCGGTGTCAGTGAAGCGGCGATTCAGGAGGTTGCCCAGGTGATTGCAAGGCTTAACCGGGCAGGAAGGGAATGCGTTTTGGTCAGTTCCGGAGCAGTGGCTGCCGGGATGGGCAAATTGGGCTTGGTGAAGCGGCCTCGGGATATTGTCGGCAAGCAGGCGGTTGCGGCGGTTGGGCAAGGGGTGCTCATCGAAAAATATGCCCAAGCCTTTGAACGTCATGGCTTGACGAGCGCCCAGGTGCTTTTATCGAGGATGGATCTCGCGGAGGTGTCACGCTACCGGAATGCCCAGAATACGTTGGAACGCCTCTTGCATCTGGGGACAGTTCCCATTATTAATGAGAATGATACGGTTGTGGTGGAGGAATTATGTTTTGGCGACAATGATCGGCTTTCAGCCCTCGTAGCCGGGCTGGTGCATGCGGATTTTCTCATCATACTTACGGATGTGGATGGCCTCTATACGGCGAATCCAAAGTCTGATCCAACGGCTCGGCTGATGGATGAGGTTCAAGACATTGCCGAGGTCATGGATATGGCCGGAGACGCTGGTTCGAATCTGGGCACAGGGGGAATGGTCACTAAACTCAAGGCAGCCGAGATCGCTGCTCGTTTTGGAATCGGGATGCTCCTCCTCAATGCCAGTCGCCTTGGAGAACTGGAAGACTGGCTCGCTGGGAAACGTCCGCTCGGCACCTATTTTGTGCCATCAAGCCATCGTCTCAGTGGGCGTAAACGCTGGATTGCTTATGCGGGGCTTTCTGAAGGGAGCATCATTGTTGACGATGGCGCTGAAAAGGCTTTGGCACTTGAGGGAAAGAGTCTTTTGGCCAGTGGTATCATCGGAGTGGAAGGAGGCTGGGAGCGGAAAGAACTGGTTCGCATCCTGAACCAGGATGGGCAGGAAATCGCCCGTGGCTTGGCTGAGCTGAGCAGCACGGAAGTTGATGCCGTCAAAGGGCTGCATTCTGAGGAGATGCTCGCTCGAATATCCGGCTTGGAGGGGGGAGAAGTGATCCACCGGGATAACCTCACGTTGATGGGAGATAGCGGGGCAAAGTAAACTCGTTTGAAAACGATCACTGGTACAAGTGGGCGACTTGACAAAATGATAAACACTCTGTCAGCATGGAGGTTCACCTTGGTCAAAAATTTGTAGGCCATTAGGATAGGGAAGTAGAGGGGTACGTGATGGAATTTTATCCGGAATTGATTGAAATCGGTCAAAGGGCAAAAAATGCGGCACGTAGGCTATTGACACTCGGAACGCAGGAGAAGAATCAGGCTTTGACGGCGATGGCTAAAGCCTTGATTGAGTATGAGGCAGAGATATTGGCGGCCAACATGCAGGATGTCGAACGGGCCGAAGCTAAAGGGTACAAAAAGAGTCTGATCAACCGCCTCCGGTTGACATCCACCGGACTCAGGGAGATGGCGAAGGCTCTTGACGAGCTGGCAGGACTTCCTGATCCTGTGGGGGAAGGCGAATTTTGGACGCGCCCGAATGGCCTGAGAATTCAACGGACGCGCGTACCGCTTGGCGTGATCGCTATGATCTATGAAGCGCGGCCCAATGTGACGGTAGATTCAGCTGCTCTTTGCTTGAAGTCTGGTAATGCTGTCATCCTAAGGGGCGGCTCAGAAGCCATTGAGAGCAATAAGGTTTTGGCTCGCGTCATCGCTGGTGCTGCGGAAACGCAAGGCATCCCGGAAGGAGCCATTCAATTGATCGGGGAAACCGGAAGGGACTGGGTCGAGCAGTTGATGAAAATGAATGCTTATGTTGATGTGATCATTCCCCGCGGGGGAGCAGGGCTCATTCAAACGGTAGTACAACAGGCCACGGTGCCTGTGATCGAAACGGGCACCGGCATATGTCATGCTTTTGTGGATGAGGAGGCGGATTTTGCGAAGGCGGTTCCGATTATCATCAATGCCAAAACCCAAAAGCCTGGAGTGTGCAATGCCTTAGAAACTCTCTTGGTGGCTGAGTCCATTGCGTCCGCGTTTTTGCCCATCATCGGCGAAGAATTAAAAAACCGTGGTGTGGAGGTTCGGGGGTGTGAACAGACATGCGTTCTTCTTCCCTATGCCACATCGGCGCAGGAGGAAGATTGGGCTACAGAATATCTCGATCTCATATTGAGTGTTAAGGTCGTTAAAGATTTGGATGCAGCCTTGGATCATATTTTTAAATATAGCACCAGGCATTCGGAAACAATCATCACGGAAAATTATTCGCGCGCGCAGCGTTTTCTACGGGAAGTGGATTCGGCGGCGGTGTATGTTAATGCCTCGACGCGGTTCACAGATGGCGGACGTTTTGGCTTTGGGGCTGAAATCGGAATCAGCACACAAAAACTGCATGCACGGGGACCCATGGGATTAAAAGAACTGACCACAGTGAAATACATGGTTTATGGGGATGGGCACATCGTTGAGTGAAAATAGAGTTCAATGCTATTCAGTTTGGGATTAAATTTGCGGCTTGATGATAACACTTTAGCTGTGGTAATATAAAAAACGCCGCTGGAAAAGGCGGTCATCTAATAAAGATAAGACAATACGATAGCAAACTCGACAGCAAAAAGTACTTGTTGACAAAATGTGCACTTGTTTGCTATACTAACAAAGCGTCGCAGCCGAAGAGAGTTAAAAGGTTGTTAGAATCGTAACGCGGAACAAATTAGCAGTTGACACGAGAAACCAAGGATGCTACAATAAGATTCCGTCAGCAGTCAAACGCAACGAACCGAATCAACCTCAAGTTGATTCATCCTGTTCTTTGAAAACTAAACAACAAGGACAGCCAAGTGACTCATCAAGAGAAATCTTGAGAGTAAAAATTCTGAGAGCAATCAGCTTTCATAAAGCGTCATCTACTTCTTCGGGAGCAAGAGATAAATTTTATGGAGAGTTTGATCCTGGCTCAGGACGAACGCTGGCGGCGTGCCTAACACATGCAAGTC
>JAJZPA010000028.1 GCA_021811425.1 Bacillota bacterium
CCGTTTCATTTGCTGGTAATGTTGAACCGCAACGCGGGAGGGGACAACGATCATGAGCAGAACCACCTGCTCCCGCCACTGAGGATTTTGCTCCAAAAACAGCCGGTAGCCCTCCAGACGGTTGCTTATTCCTTTGCTGTAATCGAGGCGGTCTACCGACAGGATGGCTTTGAAGCCGTGACGTAATTGCTCCAGTTCCTTGAGGTTTTGCTCAAACTCTGAACCACTGGGGTTCAAGTGATAGCGCTCGTAGTCAATACCCATGGGAAAGGTGTCAACCTTAATAGCATGATCCTGGGACAGGATGTACCCCAGAGTCTGTTCATATCCCAAAATTCGCAGCACCGACCGTAAGAAATACTGCGCGTATTCATGCGTGTGAAAGCCGATGAGATTGGCGCCCAAAAGCCCGCGCAGGATTTCCCGGCCCCAAGTGGATGGAAGCAAGCGATAAATCTCATAGGATGGAAACGGGATATGCAGGAAAAAGCCGATGGGTGTGTGGGGCAGTTTCTCTCTGAGCAGGCTGGGCAAAAGCATAAGATGGTAATCATGTACCCAGATGACATCCCCGGGTTTTATGACTTCCAGCACAGCATCCCTGAAGATGGCGTTTACTTCTTTGTACTGAAGCCAATAGCTCTCATCATAGACCGCATTGGCAGGAAAGTAATGAAACAAGGGCCAGATAATTTTATTGCAGAAACCCAGGTAGAATTTATCCATAGCTTCTTCGGAGAGAAATACAGGAGAAGTATGGAGAGCATCTAAGGCGCTCTTAACTTCGGCTTGCATTTTTTCCGCTACCGTGATTCCCGGCCAGCCGATCCAGACATACTCGATATCCTGGGCTGAAGAGCCTTTTAAGGAATCTAAGTAGGCACTCAAGCCCGAGACAAGCCCTCCGGCACTTTGCTCAAATGTAAGTTTACCATCCTTTTTAACTCCATTTAACGGCAATCTGTTCGAAACGACGAGTAACCTCACCAACATCGCTCTCCTCTCTAACCAAATTTAAATTCTCCCTCAATGTGTCCATCTATTTCTCCCCAGCGAATTAACACAAAGGAACCGCGCGTGGCGGTTCCTTAAGGATAACAGCACCTAGCAAGTTCCGATAGCAGCGAGTCTAAAGAAACCGTCCGTGTTTAGCATCCGTGGTTAGCATACCAAAGGGGATTTTCAACATAATACCTGATTTTCACTCTCCAGACAACTTAATTATATCATGGAAGTTGTCTATTGTCCATCCTCGACCCTGGCATTACCCAGCTTTACTGAAAGCACCGGGCATCAAGGCTACCTTTGTTGCAAGCCACTCCTTAGCAGAAATACCAGCGGGCTTTGCGCTATAGCTTAGGCAAAAGTGAGGCCCAGTTGACCAATGCCCTCCACAAAACCACCCAATTTCGTCCGGAAACGATCGATTCTCACAACCTATCATGAGTGTTCAACCACGTTTAGACTTGTTTTCTTTCCTGGATCATGCGCACGGCGGCCACCTCTTCCAGTTCATGCCGCCTGCCTCGGAGCATCAAGTTGGAAACTCCGATCTTAGGGTCAGCTCCTTCAAAAAGAACACGGTAAGCTTCCTCAACAATCGGCATCGAAATTCCCCGTGTCGCAGCCAATTCGCGTGCGACCTTCGTTGTCCGCACACCTTCTACGACCATGCCCACGTCGACGAGCACTTGCTGGAGCGGTTGGCCCTGCCCTAAAGCGACCCCGGCACGGCGATTACGGCTGTGTTGGCTGGTGCAGGTCACGATCAAATCTCCTACCCCGGCCAAGCCGGCAAATGTCAGTGGATGCCCTCCCATAGCCGTCCCCAGGCGAGCTATTTCTGCCAGACCCCGCGTCATCAACGCCGCCTTGGTATTGTCCCCGTACCCCAGCCCTTCAGCAATCCCGGTACAAAGGGCAATGACATTCTTCAGGGCACCACCCAGCTCTACGCCCACCACATCCGGATTCGTATATACTCTGAACTTCGGTGTCATCATCATGTCTTGGACATATTCGGCCACTGCGAGTTCGCCTGCCGCCACAACCGTTGTCGGCATGTCTCTTCCGACTTCCTCCGCATGGCTAGGGCCGGAAAGCACCGCGATCGGATGCTCGGGAAGCTCCTCCTGGAGCACCTCTGAAAGCCGTGCCTGTGTGCCCTCTTCCAACCCTTTGGCTGTATTGACCACCACTGCGTTAGGAAGGAGGTAGGGCCGGGCTAATCGGGCTGCCTCTCGGAGGGCATGGGAAGGAATACTGAAAACAACCATTTCGGTCGCTAACGCTTCCAGCGCGGTGGTCGGCTCTAAGGCATGAGGCAAAACCACACCGGGAAGATAGCGCACATTTTCCCGCCTGCGTTTCAGATCATCCATTTCTTCCGCCCGCCGCCCCACGAGCGTCACCTGATGCCCGGCCTTTGCCAAAAGCACCGCCAAAGCGGTTCCCCAACTTCCAGCCCCATAGACCGCAACTTTTTTCATTCTTGCCACTCCCTTCAGCGTTTTTTCTCACCAAATCGGTGTTCTGTCCCTGCCCTGACCCGTTGAAAATTCGTGCGGTGGCGAATCAGCACCACACTCGCCGCCACCAAGCCAAAAACTTTATAAGCTGGCGGCTCATTGAAAATCAGGACAGAAAGCGCAACGGTCACCGCTCCGGCGGCCGAACCCAAAGAAACGTACCGAGTGGCAATGACTAGAATCAGAAAGGCCAAAACTGCCAAAAAAGTGATTGTAGGCATTAAAACCGCCATGATACCCAGCCCCGAGGCAACCCCCTTCCCACTCGGTCGAAAACGGAAGAAGGGATTCCAGCTGTGCCCTGCCATGGCCAAAAGTCCGCCGCCGATTCCTCCCCAGGCTCCGAAATAAAGGTAGGTTAGTTCAGCAGCCAACGCTCCTTTTAAGGCATCCCCCAGGAGAACAGCGATGCCCCACTGCGGCCCCAACAAACGGAACGCATTCGTGGTACCGATGTTTCCGCTCCCGTGCTTGCGGACGTCAATGTGTTTGAAGCGTCCCGCAAGGTAAGCAAAGGGAATTGCTCCTAAAAAATAGGCCACGGCAAATAGAAAATAACTGGCCATCCTGCTCCTCTCCTCTTCTTCACGAATCTTTCTCTTCGTCCCGGCGGCGCACGATCATGCGGATAGGCGAGCCCTCAAAACCAAAGCTCTTGCGCAACTGATTCTCCAAGTAACGACGATAGGAAAAATGCACTTCCGAGTCATTAACAAATAACACAAACGTCGGCGGTTTGACACCGACTTGCGTGGCATAGAGGATCTTGAGCCGCTTGCCTCTGTCTGACGGAGGCGGGTTTAAATGCACCCATTCCCGGACTTGTTCATTGAGTGTCGCCGTCAGAATGCGGGTGGAATTCTGTTCAGCCACAAAGTCCACCAGCTCCATCAGCTTGTTAACGCGCTGCCCGGTTTTCGCCGAAATATAGAGAGTGGGTGCATAGAGCATGAAACCAAGTTCTTCACGGATATCTTCATCAAACTTGTTCATGGTTTTATGATCCTTGTCGATCAGATCCCACTTATTGATCACCAGGACGATCCCCTTACCTGCTTCATGGGCATACCCAGCGATCTTCTTATCCTGTTCCGTGACCCCGTCTGTCGCATCAAGGAGCATCAGCACCGCATCTGAGCGATCTACCGCTCGCAGGGAACGAATCACGCTGTAGTGCTCTGTTGATTCGAATATTTTCCCTTTCCGGCGCATCCCAGCGGTATCGATCAAGACATAATGCTTTCCTTCCCGCTCAAACGGGGTATCAATCGCATCGCGGGTCGTCCCCGGAATATGGCTGACGATCACCCGTTCCTCACCCAAGACGCTGTTGACCAAGGACGATTTCCCCACATTCGGCCGTCCAATCACGGCAATCCGGATCACATCAGGGTTAAACGTTTCTTCATCATCTTCCGGCAGGTTCGAGACCACTTGATCTAACAGATCTCCGGTATTCATCCCATGGATAGCTGAAATCGGCACGGGCTCCCCTAAACCAAGCTCCAGAAATTCGTACAACTCAGCTTCAGCCTTCTGAAAATTCTCAACCTTATTCGCTACGAGCAGCACGGGCTTACCCGAACGCCGTAGCACTTGAGCAAGAGCCTCATCATCTGGCGATACAGGGGCTTGCGCATCCACCACAAAAACGATCAAATCCGCTTCCTCGATCGCGATCTCCGCCTGTCTCCGCATCTGAGCGGACAAAAGAATAGTCTCATCCCGAAACTCGATCCCTCCCGTATCGATCAAGGTAAATTTGCGCCCGAGCCACTCTGCATCCCGATAAAGACGATCTCGGGTAACCCCAGGCTTGTCTTCAACAATAGCCACCAACCCTCCGGCAATTCGATTAAAGAGCGTCGATTTACCGACATTCGGCTTTCCTACAATCGCCACTACTGGCTTGCTCACTCTAAATCACCCTCCCACAGCTCTCCTATCAGCGCTGCCAAATATTCTCTGCCCTCATTCTCGACAACGACACACCGCCCATCAACCTGTTTTTCCAGCCAAGCAATGTCCCGATCATCGAGAAAGACGGCTGCATCCGCTTTCAGCATCACACGCGGAATCAGGAAATCCTTGCCGCCAATCTTGCCTAACTGTTCCGCGATATCTCCAGCCGTCAACAACCCGGCGACGGTGACTTCGGACCCAAAGAAACGGTTCACGATGGGCTTAATGTAAATCTGGAGACCTGAGATGTGCTCGACTATGTTCTTCGCCCAATCTTGGAAAAATCCTGCTGCCGAGGTTCCAGTAATGACATACACTTCGCGCGGCGAAATCTCGACGGGAAGGTGGCTCCAAGCCTCACGCATCTCCTCCTGGAATTTGCTCGCCATCCCCACCCCGTTTTCGAGTTGGGGAAAACCATCATACGCTTCCGGTTCAGGAAACTCCAAGCCAGCTAAGACATAAAACTCATCGGCAAAATAGACAAGATTTCTCTCAAAACGCCTGCGAAATGATTCTTGCCATTGAAAGCCAGCCTCTAAGATCGACCGAGCCTCCTCGCGTCGAAAGTTTCTCAGCTCAGCAAGTCCTGCGCGGTAACGGGTAAGCCCTACCGGCACAACCGCAATGGAGTGCACCGCCGGATAGAGGCCAGCCAAGTTTTGCACCGTCTCAGCCAAAACTTGCCCATCATTATACCCCGGAACCAGGACGATCTGAGTATGCATGGCAATCCCGGCCTCAGCCAAGCGCCTCAGCTGCTCGCTCACGCGCCCTGTCTTCGGATTTTTCATCAGGCGCACCCTCGCTTCCGGATCCCAAGCGTGAACGGATATATACAAGGGACTTACATGCAAGCGCAGGATCCGCTCAAATTCCGCCTCAGAGAGATTGGACAGCGTAATAAAACTCCCTTGCATCAGGGAGAGGCGGTAATCATCATCCTTGGCATAGAGGGTCTGGCGCAGCCCTGGGGGCATTTGTGCCACAAAACAAAAGACGCAGTTGTTTGTACAATATTTTAATCCTTCACCACTAACCCCCTCGAATTCTAATCCAAGATGTTCATCCGGATCGCGCTCGATAGCATATTCCCAAACCTCCCCTTCAGGCTTTTGGATCAAGAGCGTAAACTCATCCTCAGCGGTCAGGTATTGAAAATCCAGAATATCCCCGACCATCTGCTCATCGACAGCCACGATCACGTCTCCGGGAAGAATCTTCAATTCTTCTGCAATGCTCCCCGGTTGGACACGGGCAACCAACAACCCTTGTGGCACACCAATCCCTACTTCCTGTAATAATTTCATGCATCCGGCTCTCCGTCTCGCCCAAGCACCCCAACCGGCACTCGTTCACTCAGGCTTCCCTCGATGTTTTCCTTATTTAGTTCCAGAAGCGGCTTCGTCAAGCCGAACAGCAAAATTCCCACCGCTCCGGCATGCCAGAAAAACGGTTCTGGTACATCCTGATGCCTAAAAAGTCCTCCATAAACCAAAAGCGAAAACCCTTCCTTGAAGAGCAGGCTTCCGCCCACAGCCGCAGCCATTCCCCAATACGATCGGGAAGCAAGCCAAGCCGTTAAAAAAAGGGCCCCGAGAAAAAGCCAATGCTCCAGAGGAATAATGCCTGGTTCATTGGCCACCAAGAGAACTTCAGCCACGAGAACCACACTCGGCACGATCAAGGACAAAAGGCTCTTGGGGGAACGACGCCAAGCCCCGCCAAAGAATACCACTAAGACGGCCAAACGAGCAACATTCCAATGCAACGGTGTGAAGGCGATAAGGCCTTCCACGATTTTTCCGCCCACCCAAGTCACACTCAGCCAGAATAAAAAACGACGTAGGGCTAATTTCTCGGCCCAAGCGATCAGGCATGTGATAAGTAGAATCCATTCACCATAGGGAAGCACAAAAACCCCCTCCATTCGTTCGGGTTTCCCTTCCCTAGTGTTCCCAAGCCAAAGAACTTTAGACAGATGGTTGAGCCGTTCCCTGCTTTTCGGTTCGAACTGAGGGCGAAGCAGCACGGTAACGAGAAATATTGAGGAGTAACCCCAATTCCACCATGGTAATGAGCAGCGAGTTTCCTCCATAAGAAATCATCGGCAGAGTGATCCCGGTCACCGGGATCACTCCCGTCACGACCGCCAGGTTCATTACAGTTTGAATCGCCAAACTCGATGTAATGCCAAATGCGAGCAAACGTCCGAAGCGATCGGGACAGGCGCGGGCCACGTGATACCCCCTGATGATCAAGTAGATATAGAGAAGCAGGAGAGTCGTCGTGCCCAATAGCCCCAATTCCTCACCCACCATAGCAAAAATTGTGTCCGTGTGGTTTTCTGGCAAAAAACCATATTTCTGCAAACTTCGTCCCAAACCCACTCCAAACATTCCGCCGGAACCGAAAGCGATTTCCGCATTCGTGATCTGGTAGCCTGAACTGTTCGGATAAGCCCAGGGATCAAGCCAAACCAAAATCCGTTTCCACTGATAATCATTGCCCCGAACCAGATGATAACCCGCCGCGATGATCACCGGAAAAGCCCCCGCAAACCACCTGAACGGGAGTTCAGTCTGAAGCAGAAGCGCAACAGCGCTCGCTCCGATGACCAACATCGTCCCTAAATCCGGCTGTTTGTAAACCAAATAAAGGAAGGGAGCAAGCACAAGGAGTGGAATTCCTAAATCCTTGGCTTTTTGCACCGGATAACGGTCAAGAATGTGCGCATAAAAGAGAATTACAGCTAATTTCGAAATCTCGGATGGCTGCACACTCATCCCAGCGATCTCGAGCCAACGGGCTGAACCTGCGACCACAACCCCCGCGTCCGTAAAGTGAACCATGGCTAGCAAACCTGCACTGAGCAAAATTCCAGCCCCGGCCCACTTGCGCCAAAAGGTATACGGCACCTTCGCCGTCAAAACGGCCGCAGCCCCGCCCAAGACCGCCCACTTTAACTGCTGAAAGGCATAGTAATAGCTATTTTGTGTGGCATTATAGCCCCGAACGGCTCCTGCGCTCAACACCATGATCAGCCCGAAGGCTAAAAGAGCCAGTCCGACAAAGAGAATACCAAAATCAAGCCCTGTTGTAGCGCGCTTCTTTGTTTCTTGGGATTCCTTTCGACGGGTGCCCACCGCTACCCCTCCTGATCAGGAAAACTTCACTATACTGAAAGTAAAAGACTTCTCACCGTTGCTAAGGCAAGAAGTCGAGCTCCCTCTTCCTAAGGGTTATTCTTCGGTTTCATCTGCGGAAACCGTGTCCCCTATCGTCACCGAGGCGATTTGCGGTTGATTCGCCAGAAGCTCTGCATCCACTTCTGCACTGGCCTCCGCGATGGCTTCACGAATACTCAAGCTGATGCGCTTCTCCTCTGGCTTGACTTCGCTCACCTTGGCACTAATCATATCTCCCACTGTGACCGCGTCTTCTACTTTCACCACACGGCGATCCGAGAGTTGGGAAATATGAACCAAGGCATCCACTCCGTCTTCCAATTGGACGAAGGCACCAAACGGAGCCAAGCGTACGACTTTGCCACTAACCAAAGACCCAACAGGGTATTTCTCTGCCACCGTGGCCCAGGGGCTTTGTTTCAGTTGTTTCAGCCCCAAGGAGACCTTTTCATGTTCGCGATCCACCTTGAGCACTTGTACTTCCACTTCATCCCCGACATTGACAAACTCCGAAGGATGCTTCACACGGGAATAAGCTATGTCTGACACATGGAGTAAGCCATCCATCCCGCCGATATCGACAAAAGCCCCGAAATTCGTTAAGCGGCGTACGATCCCTTTGACGACCTCCCCTTCTTGAAGGGTTTCGAGAAGGTGTACCTTTTTCGTGCTTTGCTCCTCAGCCAAAATCACCTTCTGTGAAAGCACAACCTTTTTCTTGTCCGGGTCAAAGTCAATGACACGCATCCGTAAAGTCTGGCCTAGGAATTGGTTCAGATCTTCCACGTAGCCGAACTGGATCTGGGAACCCGTTAGAAACCCACGCATCCCAACATCCACCAGCAATCCACCTTTAACCACTTCTGCAACCTTGGCCTGAATCTCCTCCTGACTCTCAAATGCCTTCTCCAGCCGTTTGGCCGCTTCAACCTCGCCAGCCCGGCGCCGGGAGAGGACAGGATACCCTTCTTCATTCTCCACCCGCAGCACCAGTACGGTCACTCGATCGCCCATCGCGACCACTTCCTCAGGTCGATCTACCCGAGCGACCGAAAGCTCCCGCAGAGAAATGATCCCTTCGGACTTCCAGCCAATATCTACAAAAACCTCATTATCCGTAATCTTGACGACCGTCCCAGTCACGACAGCTCCTCGGTGAATCTTCTGCAGCCCTTCATCCCAGGCCTCCATATTTCCTTCCCTATGTTCAATGTTGTCCATCTCCAGCTGGGACTCGTTCTCGTTCATTTCCGACATCTTGCTAAAAACCTCCTCAATAATCCAATCCGGTGTTGAAGCACCGGCTGTCAGACCTGCTGTTTTCGCCCCTTGAAACCAGACTGACTGCAATTCCTCTGCGGTTTCGATTAAATATGTCTTAGCGTGTTCGGAACAAATGTCTGCCAGCTTACGGGTATTGGCACTATTCCGACCGCCCACGACCACCATAACATCCACCTGCGCCGCCAGTTCGCGCGCCACTTCTTGGCGCTCTTCTGTAGCATTGCAGATCGTATTGTGAACAGTCAACCGCTCCGTATGTTGTCTTAATTCTTCCACGATGCCTTGGAAATTCCCTGCTGGCTGGGTTGTTTGCGCCAACACAGCGATACAGTTATAGCGCGGCAGCTGCTCTGACTCCTCCAATGTCTCAACGGACACGGCATCCTCACCGGCCCACCCTAAAATCCCCTGGACTTCAGGGTGATGCTTATCCCCTACCACTACCACCTGGCATGTTTTAGCCGATTCGGCCGCCAAACGCTGGGCTTTTTGCACAAAAGGACAGGTCGCATCCACCATATTGATTGCTTTAGCCTCAGCCGCTTGATAGACCGATGGTGGAACGCCATGAGAACGCACAATCAACGTCTGCCCTGTGCGGGCTTCCTCAACAGCATGTACCACTTGGATCCCCTTCTTAGCCATGCGATCGACGACCTGCTGATTATGGATAAGCGGCCCCAAAGTTACTGTTTCCGAAACTGCAGCAGTCCTATCTGCCATTTCCAGTGCCCGTTTGACCCCGAAACAGAATCCTGCCTTAGTGGCTCGGATAACTTTCAACCTAGTCCCTCCTAAAACTTTAAGGCAACGTAAAAGAACAATTCGCTGCCTAACTGAAAAATCCTGCAGAAAAGATTCATTTTTCCTTCTTAAGGTTCCCTCTCCGTCAAAAAACATGCCCTATAGAGAATTACGCCTCTATTTTTGCAGATTTTGAATGGCCTCCATAATCTGGACAGTCACCCATTCGCGGCGGTTTTCTACGCCTTCTGGGGCTTTAAGCATCTCCGGGGTCAGAGGTTTTCCCACGATAAGACCTATTTTTCCCCGCTTTTGGCTGAGCAGATGTTTCGTGCCATACACCCGTATGGGGACAATGGGTGCTTTGACTTTATCCATTAAGAGCACGATCCCCGGAAGGCCTTTTTGCATTTCATCCGTTTTCGAGCGCGTACCCTCGGGAAATAACCCCAAGACACGTTCTTCCTTTAAAATCGCAATGGCTTGGCGTATCGCTCCGGTATCTGATCGGCTACGTTTAACTGGAAAAGCCCCCAACTTCCGTATCGCTCCACCCAGTAGGGGAACGGAAAACAGTTCTTCCTTAGCCATGTAGCAGACCTGACGTTCCAAGCTACAACCGACTAAGATCGGATCCCAAAAGCTCATATGGTTTACCGCCAGAATCACAGGGCCAGCGGGCGGCAGCTTCTCCGCCCCTTCGATTTTCCACCCTTTTAGCTGAAAAAGGAGCCGGAAAAGCCCTCTCGCGAACCCGTAAAATGTCATCGGTACTCCTCCCGAACCATCGCAATAACCCGCTCTATGATCGTTTCCACACTGAGGCCAGTCGTGTCCAAGAGGATCGCATCTTTGGCTTCCTCCAGGGGTGCCATTTCCCTCTGTGTATCCCTACGGTCGCGCTCAGCCATATCCTGAGCCACTTCCTCCAGGGTGAGATTCTTTCCAGAACGCTGAAGTTCGAGCCAGCGCCGCCGTGCCCGCTCCAGTGGATCCGCAGTGAGGAATATTTTCAAATCCGCATTAGGCAGGACATGTGTGCCGATATCCCGTCCATCCATCACAACTCCCCCGCGCCGAGCCTCGGCGCGCTGTAACTCCACCAGCCTCCGGCGCACGGCAGGGTAAGCCGCCACAACCGACACCCCTTTGCTCACTTCCGGCGTGCGGAGCCCCTCGGTCACGTCTAGACCATCACACCACACCCGCTCATCCGCAGAAAACTCAATCCGGATGTCCTCGGCCAAAGCTGAGACAGCCGCCTCATCCCCAATGGGCACACCCTCTTGCAAAGCCTTATAAGCAATTGTACGATACATTGCCCCCGTGTCTAAGTAAAGAATCCCCAAACGCTTTGCCACTTCTTTGGCTACCGTGCTTTTACCCGCACCCGCGGGCCCATCAATGGCAATTTGCCACATGCCGTTGCCTCTCATAAGTACTCCTGTTCAATCCAGAATAAGGACAACGCTATTATACCACAAACCTTAACATTCCAGCAGACAATAAATATTGGGTTGCCGTTTCTTTAGGCCCGCACTGTGCCCTCCTGGGGCGGGACTTCTTGCCAACGTTCCAAACAGCTCAAGACTTTGCTGACCGCTGTGGGAATACCCTCTGCGGCAATCTTTGTCGGATCGATGCGCTATTCCATGCTGTCAGGCTGAATCCCGATCACGACAATCTCATCCGGGAGCCCTCCAGTAAGGTGAGCCCAGTAGAGAACTTCGGCAAAACTCATTTGATGCATCGATATTTTTCCGGTCGTATATATCGGCACTTCATCCTTACCCCATTCGATCACTTCTCCCGGATCAACTCCTGCATTGACTGCATCCAATATGATCAAGCGCTTTTTCGATTCCAGAAAACTTAATAGTTCTAGCCCTGAAGTGCCGCCATCCATCATCTCTACTTGCTCTGGGATTTGCCCCTGCAGTGCTTGCAAAATATGAACCCCGATCCCTTCATCCCGCCTGAGAAGATTTCCTAACGCCAAAATCCCAATTTCATCGTTTAGCTGCATCTGTTAAAGCCCCTTTCTGGTTGATCCTCTCGCAAAGCGAAATCTTCTTCTAAAGAAAACTTGGCTGGCGCCAAGCCTTCGGCGCCTTGCCATCCATGGCAGCGCTCTAATCTCAAACGTCCTGTTTGAGTCAGCGAAGGCGGCCGCCTAGTTGCACTTATGCCACCCGAAATTACTTTCTGACGGGTATAAAGAGAGCATATGCTTGTGCCTGCAGATAGTGAATTCCCACTGATGGAAACCTATCCTTAGTGTTCGATGCAGCCTCTGAATTATACATTTCAGCGCGTCACAGCAGCCATCAGTATAGCAGCGACGAGATTGTTCAAAGCATGAAAGGCCATCGAAGGATAGAGGGACTGATATTTATCATAGAGGTGGACCAAAATAATTCCAAGAACAAAACGCGGGAAAAACCCGATCAACTGAAGATGGAGCCCCGAAAACAGGAGCGCGCTGAGCACGGCAGCCGTCCATTTGCCAAAATAGGATTTTAGCCCGGTAAAGACAATCCCGCGAAAGAGGGTTTCCTCGATCACCGGGGCCATGACCCCGGCCAGAAGGAGATTTAAGAGGAAGGTTAACGGAGTAACATGCCCCATTAACTGAGTGTAAACATCCGTTGTCGGCGGCGTGATTCCATAAAAGTAGACGATGAGGGAATAGATCAGGTTGATCGGCCAAGTCAGCAAATACCAACGGACGAGGCTCCCCCAAGCCCTGCCCATCTCAATCTTTCGCCAGCCTAAACGTTCCCGAGTCCAGCCCCGCCATTTCCCCAAGGATATGATCAAGAGGAGAAAGGCAAATTGCGTGGCAAACCCGTTGGCATAGAGCAGAACCTGCTTATTGGCGATCCAACCGGAAGCCCATAGCGTCAACCAGCCCAGCAAGGCATAAATGAGAATAATACCCAGGGAAATAAAAAACAAGTCTCGCCAATTAAACAGTTTTGCGGTTTCGTCTTCCACGCCTTTGACCCCTTTACAAAAACTTTGCATAAATTTGTCCCATCTTCTAAAACTATGTCCAAGGAGGTATAGCGTCATGCACCTGCACGACATCGTTCAAGAACAAGACCCGCCCTTAACCACCTTCCAAGTTTACCACCGCCGCCTCAAGATCCCAAAAGAAATTACCCATATCGTATCAAGCTTTACGGATTAACCACATGAACATTTATGGAAGGGGGACGAAACATGTTTCACCATCTGTGCCACCACGGTCATCGGCGCAGCCACCCGATTTTGCATATTCTGGCTTGGCTGGGAGCCTTTTTACTCGGCTGGGAATTAGGAAGGCAAGGATTCAACCTACCAGGCTTGAACTCAGACGACAGTTTCATCGATTATCCTGATACACAAGACGAAAATAGGCACTCGGGTTCCAGCGTCAGCACCGCCCACGGCTCTAAGAGCGACGGTCTCCAAAAGAAGCCGAAAAAACCTCCCAAAACGGTCACGTTCATCGAAGAGACCAGCGGTCCGAGCGAGCAGCCACTTTAACACAACTGACAACCTCATGTCCTTTTGGTCATGGGGTTCTTTGTATCTGATCCTCCAGCGGCACTTGCGAGAAATAGCGCATCTCCATGACTCCAACATAAGCCAGCCCGCTGTCTAACGAAAGCGCAGGGATCTCCCGCAGAACCTCGGGCCAAACCTGGGGAGGGCGCACGCCCAGTCGTCGAAAGAACGAAACTGCCTTCTCCACACTTTCTTCAAACAACTCCCCCATACCTTTCTTGAAGCGCTCCCCTGTCACTGGATGCTGCCATTCCGGAACACCATGAAAAAAAGACAGTTCGAAGGGTTGGCGATAGAACAAAGCTTCCAGCTTCTCCACCCCCGGGTGACCCATCTGGCGGTAAAGACGCAAAATCCGCCACGGTACAGACCAGCGAAAAGCCGCCTGAAATATTCGATGGCGCTGCCAAGCTGATTCAAAACGCGCTTTAAGTGTAACATCGCCCGGCGGCTTGTAATGGCGGGCCAAGAGCGCAAACACGAGGTGCCCTTCTTTCCCTGCATCATGCCAGAGCCGAATTAGGGTTTGCGGATAAGCCATCGGCCGCGCGGTTTCCAGCCAAAGATCCATCCCTGTCTCTAAAAGCCGATGGCGGAAAATCGCCTTACCCCGCTTTGTCGGATCCGGATCAAAGTAATTGCCGCTGAAATAGTATACAGCTGGATGAAACGTGCTGTCGGCAAAAAAATGCGTTAACATTCCCAAAAAGAAGCTGAGGAAAGGCTCAGGTTCTTCCTGCTCAAGGGCCGTGCCCAGAATGTCAAGGAGCGGCACAAGCGTATTTTCCCCATTCACCCCATGCAGCAGGTTCCCCACTCTCTCTAAACTCGCCTCAGCCGGCTCAGTCAAATCATAAAAGGGAATATCGTGGGCCACCGCACCCAGGTAATACAGCGGCAGATGATCCTGAAGCATAGTTTTCAGAGGAGCAGGAAGTCCACCCTCGAACACGGCCCGTGCCACTTGCCAATGAGTCAGTTCTTTCGGCATTTGCAAGCCCCCTTCTCCATCAATATTCTGCCTATCTTTATATTATCCTTTTAAACAAAGGGGATTTTCAGCCAAGTCATGGCAATCGCATCACCAAAAGGCCGCCCTAGAATTCAACTAGGGCGGCCTTCGAAGCGCTTCTCCGACGGGGGTACTTCATTCTGTTTTACGGATAGCCTCCGTGATCATGGCTGAGCTGACAGAATAGGGCATGAACCTCATAAATGCATAAATCCACCCCCTGTCTCTTCGTTTTAATTTTGAGAAACACTCACATGCTCTTTACGGATAGCCAGAACTAATAGGGTAGTAGCGATCAGTGAACCGCTGAGGAAATAGAGCCCTGATGTCATGGATCCGGTGGCCCCCTTTAGGGCACCCAACGCATAGGGGCCTACGAAACCACCCAGATTTCCAATGGAGTTAATGACGGCAATCCCCACAGCAGCCGCCTCTTCAGCCAGAAACATCGGTGGCAAGGACCAGAAGGAACCAAAAAAGCTATAAATTCCTGCTGTGGCTATTGAAAGCATGGCGACGGAAACGTAGGGATTGGTAGTCATTCCTGCTCCGATCAGAGCGGCAGCTCCGATTAGGGGGGGAATCGCTGTATGATAACGACGTTCACCCGTTTTATCTGAATGACGAGCTACGAGAACCATGGAAATTCCCCCGACAACATAGGGAATCATCGTAATAAAACCAACCATCTGATTGCTGCCCGTCTTGGAAAAAGCTTTAACGATCTGTGGCAACCAGAAACCGATCCCGTAAAGTCCAACGACAAGCGTTAAATAGATAGCTGATAAATGCCAAACCCTAGGGTTAACAAACACCTGCAATTTGCTGAGTTGCTTTACTTGGGGTTTAGCTTTTTGCTCGCTCTCTAATTCTGCAATGAGCCACTTTTTCTCTTCCGAACTCAACCAATGCGCCTTTTCCGGCCGATCGGTCATAAAGATCAGCGTAATAATCCCAAAAAGAATAGCCGGTGAACCCTCCAGAATGAACAGCCAGCGCCAACCGTGTAAGCCCAGGGCATTAAATCCCAAAATCCAGGTGGATACAGGAGCGCCGATGATGTTGGAAGCAGCCAAAGCCGTCATAAAAAAGGCGAAGGCTCTGGCTTGTTGTTTTGCTGGAAACCAATAGGTAATGTAAAGAATAATCCCTGGGAAAAAGCCTGCTTCGGCCACCCCCAACAGAAAACGCAAAATGTAGAGATGCGTTGCGTTCGAGACCCAAGCCGTGACGATGACAACAATCCCCCAGGAAATCATAATTCGGGCAATCCAAACTCTTGCTCCGATACGATGCATAAGAATATTGCTGGGAACTTCAAAGATAAAATAACCGAGGAAAAAGATACCGGAAATAAGACCGAAAACCGCGCTGCTCAGGCCCAGTTCCTTGTTCATCGTGAGCGCTGCATAACCCAGATTGACTCGATCCAAGAAGGCAATAATATAGAGCACGAAAATAAACGGAATAATGTGACGGCTGACTTTACGCAGAGTCTGTTGTCCCAGAGCAGAATCCATAAATAATTCCTCCTCAATTTTTTATATTTACCCTGGCCGAGATGGCCCAAAAAACCGATTCTCCGGTTAACAAAATCATATTTTCACTATTCAGATTATGCGATAAATATTTTTTCTGTCTTCGGGAGGAAACGCCAGGCTGTTGACCTGTGTCAACAGCCTGAACCGATCTATTAAGGTTGCACATGCTTTAAACTTTTTTAAGGATGATAAGGTGGTATCATGCCTGTAAAGACATAGGCCTGCAACCAGACCAAAATTCCCATGAGAATCGCTAAAGCCACACTATGCCAGAAGACTTTACGGAAAATGACGCCGATGGCATCCACACCCTCATCCGGATTTTCATAACAGGCAACTGTGGCCACGGTAATGCTCTGGGCATCAATCATTTTACCCATTACACCACCGGTACTATTCGCCGTTACGATCAAGAGCGGATTTAAGCCGAGCTGATTTGCCGTAATCTGCTGAAGACTACCGAACATTGCGTTGGATGCCGTATCACTGCCCGTCAGGAACACACCTAACCAACCAATCATGACGGCAAAGAACGGATACAGCATTCCGGTTTTCGCGAAAGCCAAACCGAGAATCGCATCGGTTCCAGCATAGCGCGTCATATAGCCCAAACCAACCACGGTAGCAATCACCGTAAGCGGCACTTTTAAACGCGAAAGGGTTCTGAAAAAGATTTCTCTCCATTGAGCAGCCGTCACTTTGAGGAAGAATACACCGGCCAAGAAAGCAGCGATTAAGATACCCGTACCTGCCATCGTTAGGAGATTGAAACTGTAACTTGCCCCTTCTGCGGCTTTCGCTACAGCCGTCGGTGACACGGGAGCCGTCCTAAAGACCACGCCAGCGAGGTATGGAACCTTAAAAGTAGGATTGAAAAGGTGATTCAAGAAAGTCTTCACAGAGGGAAGACCCCAGAGGAAAACAAAGATCGCTAGGAAGACCCAAGGAATCCAAGCCTTGAACAGGTCTTCTCCCGAATGTTTGGGAATTGCAGCTCTTGCTTTAACAGGTTTGCCGTCAAGCGCTGCATAAGCCATTTCATTGGTAATAATATTTTTAGGCTGCCAGAATTTAAGGAAAATAGCCGTAACGATGATGCTAAAAAGGCCTGCTACAATATCCACGAGCATCGTGACGCCGAACTCAGCCATGGTGAACTGTGCCGCTGCGAAGGAAACTCCCGTCACTAAAGTAGCGGGCCATACTTCCCAAACGTCCTTCCACTTGCCCTTTTCCATCAGAACCAGCGTCGCTACCAACCAAAATGGTACGATCACTGAAAAGAACGGCAATTGCCGACCAGCCATTTGGGTAATCAGCTGATGGGGAATGCCCGTCAATGCTCCCAATGTCAAAACAGGTGTACCAATGGCCCCCCAAGCCACAGGGGCTGTATTGGCCACCAAGCAGATAACTGCCGCCGTCAATGGACGGAATCCCAAACCAACCATGATCGCACCAGCCACAGCAACCGGCGTTCCAAAACCAGCGGCTCCCTCCATAAATGCCCCAAAACTGAAGGAAACAATAAGTGCTTGCAAGCGTCGATCAGGAGTGATTCCGGCGATGGAGTCTTTAAGAACTTCAAACCTACCCGTAACCAGAGTCATCGTATACAGGAAAATTGCTCCAAAGACAATCCAGCCAATCGGAAAAAGCCCGCTGAGTGCACCGTAGCCAAAAGCGGCCAGTGCAGATTGGGCCGGCATATTCATCCCGAAAACGATCACAACCAAAGCGACGAGTGCCGCTAGGAGAGCCGCATAGGGAGCATAAATTCCCAAAACTTTGCGACCGGATTTACCTTTGTGCGGATGAAGTGCCAAGAAGTAAAGTAAAGTCACGATAGGTAACGCTGCCAATATGACGGATAAAAAGTCATTGCCCATAGGATTGTAATTTTGAAGATACTTTAACAATGTCAAACCCCCCTCACAGTTAATCTGAACTTCTAAGATCCTGCCTTTTAAGAAGCTGCCTTCTTACCTCCTTATTACCATGATGATGGCCAAATTAGCAGGCAGTGCCATTAGTTTACCTGTTGGTCAGGCCATTTATACATTATTTCAATTCGCCGTCATTTTTTGTTCTCCTGCAAGACAACAAGAATTTTTCAAAAAGTTTGTCGAATTGTAATTGTTAGCACAAATCAAAGATTAGCCTTGGCACACCCGCTCAAAATCCCGGAAGAATTCCGGGTAGGACACCTGAGCGGCTTCGATACCTTCGATGGAAACTCCCTGTGCAGAGAGGGCCCCAGCCACTGCCCAGGCCATCGCCAGGCGATGATCCCCGTGGCTTTTCAGGCTTCCTCCCGTTAACCGAGGTCGTCCTATGATCCGAAGCCCATCAGGGAGTTCTTCCACATCCGCGCCTAATTCCTTTAATCCTGCTACCACGGTGTTGATTCGGTCTGTTTCCTTGACTCTAAGTTCTGCCGCATCCCGGATCAGAGTCTCTCCCTCCGCTAGAGCGGCAGCCACAGCCAAAACCGGAATTTCATCAATCAGGCGCGGAATCAGCGCTCCCCGGATTTCCACTCCGTGCAGTGCCGCCGGTCGCACGCGGAGATTAGCCCGTGGCTCCCCTGTATGTTCGCGCAGATTCAAAAACTCAATGTCTGCCCCCATTTCCTGCAGCACATCCACAATCCCAGTTCGGGTCGGATTCACCCCGACATCGTGCAGAAAAATCTCCCCGCTCGGTGCCAGGCTACCTAGAACAAGGAAAAAAGCAGCCGAGGAAACATCTCCTGGTACAGAAACATGCTGTCCCCGAAGGCTAGCCCCTCCTTTAACTTGAACACGGGTTCCCTGGTGAATAATGTCCGCCCCGAATGCCTTAAGCATCCGCTCCGTATGATCGCGAGAAGGGGCCGGTTCTTCTACCATCGTTTCCCCCTGAGCGTTGAGTCCGGCTAAGATAACAGCCGACTTCACTTGTGCCGAGGCTACCGGAATGCATATATTCCCACCCGCAAGACTCCCGCCCACTATCGTGAGCGGAGCCAGGTTTCCGCCCTGTCGGCCCACGATCGTGGCTCCCATTTGCCGAAGCGGATCGGCCACCCGACGCATCGGGCGCTTGCGGATGGAGGAATCCCCGGAAAGCGTCGCCGCAAAGTCCCGGCCAGCCAACGCCCCCAGCATCAGCCGAATCGTCGTCCCTGAATTCCCGACATCGAGGACATCATCCGGTTCCTGCCAGTTTTCCATTCCCTGTCCGTCGATCCAGACCTCCGTCCCCTTCCTTTCCCACTCCACTCCAAGCTGACTTAAGCATTTAAGGGTGCTCAGGCAGTCCTCACCCGGCAAAAAATCAGACACATAGGTCTCTCCCTGGGCCATCCCCCCGAAAAGCGCAGCCCGATGCGAGATAGACTTGTCCCCAGGCACAGAAATCTCTCCGATGGCCCGGGAAACCGGGCGAACAAAGATACCGCTCATCGCATATCCTCCCAAACCAATTTCATGTCATCGCTACAGCCTGGTGCGCACCGTCGCTGCCTGGCGAAAGGCCTCAGCGATGTTCTCCCCGTCCCGGGCTTCAACATACCCCCGAAGTTCATTAAGACGGATTTGCCATTGATCCAGGCCTTTGAGAACAGCCTGTGAATTCTTTATAATGATTTCCTGCCACATCCCCGGAGAACTCTCAACAATCCGGGTCACTTCGCGAAAACTCCGTCCCGCCAGCTGTAGAGCCGAACCATTCCTGGAAATATCCTCAGCTGCCAAAGCCAAGGCTACCGCCAGCAAATGGGGAATGTGGCTGACCATAGCCACTTCCTCGTCATGCTGTTCCTGTTCACGCAAAACCACTTCGGCACCCAGTTGGCGCACAACCCCTGCCAGGCTTGCCAACGCTTCCTCTGGGCCGTCATCCACAATCAGAACATATGGAAAACCTCGAAAGAGATTTGGATCGGCAGCGCCGAACCCAGATTTCTCCGAGCCAGCCATCGGATGCCCACTGATAAAGAAGACCTCACTGCTTCTCAACCCTTCATCTGTCCCCAGAAGCCGCTTGACCTCTGCACAAACTTCCCCTTTGACACTCCCGACATCGGTGATGATCGTTCCCTGCCGCAACCGTCCGGCCAAAGCCACAATCCCGTCGCGGATGAGCGGCAAAGGCAACGCCAAGATCACTAGATCCGCGTCAATATGAGGGGGAATCTCCAAAAAACCCTGTTCAATCCACCCCTGATCCTGTGCCTGTTTCAGACTCGTCTCGGAGGCATCGACTGCGCTCACCTGCCAGCCAAGCTGATGCAGGGCACCCGCCCAAGAACCTCCGATTAAGCCAAGGCCAATGACATAGGCCTGCGGGCAACGCAGGCCTTGCCAACCTGGAGAAAGCAGGGATTTCTGCTCATACTCCAGCACTTAGCCTTCGACTCCCTTCAGATCTCGTTCCAACACTTGGGACAAGCGGGCGAGATCCTTCATCATGGTGCTGAAGTTCTCCGGGGTCAGGGACTGCTTACCGTCCGAAAGCGCTTTTTCCGGCTGTGGATGAACTTCAATGATAAGCCCATCGGCACCTGCCGCGAGGGCCGCCTTAGCCATCGGGGTTACCAAGTTCCAACGGCCTGTTCCATGGCTGGGGTCAACAATGACCGGCAAATGAGATAGGGCATGAAGAGCTGGAACCATGCTCAAATCAAGGGTATTGCGCGTGTAATCCTCAAACGTGCGAATCCCACGTTCGCAGAACATCACTTGGTAATTGCCACCATCCATAATATATTCTGCCGCCATCATCCATTCCTCTAATGTCGACGAAGGCCCACGTTTTAAGAGAATGGGGCGATCGCTCTTGGCCACTTCTTTTAAGAGGAGGAAATTCTGCATATTGCGGGCTCCGATTTGCAGAACATCCGCATAGTAGGCCACCCGTTCCACATCCCTGACATCCACCACTTCGGTCACGACCAAAAGACCGGTTTCCTCCCGTGCGTCGGCCAGGTAGCGCAATCCTTCCTCACCCAAACCCTGAAAGGAATAGGGGGAGGTTCTCGGCTTAAACGCTCCGCCGCGCAAAAACGTCGCTCCGGCTTCTTTAACCCTATGGGCCGTTTCTAAGATCTGGGCCCGGTTTTCTACCGCACAGGGGCCCGCTATGACGTGAATATCCTTACCACCAATCTGATGTTCCCCGATCGATATGATACTATCGGCCGGATGAAATTCCCGGCTCACCAATTTATACGGAGACAATATCGGAACCACCTTCTCAACCCAAGGCAAAGCTTCTAAATCCAAAGCGGACAGCCGCGACCGATCCCCAATCGCGCCAACCAAGGTTTTCTCTACCCCTTCGGAAATGTGAACCTTAAAACCTTGTTCGCTAAGCCTTTCCGTGATTTCCCTGACCTCATTTTCCCCTGAACCGTGCTTCAATACGATAATCATCTTGTGTCACCCTTTCCCTTATCTTGTCCCTGCCGTCCTACCATTACACCTATCTCTTTAAGATAAGAGTATACCCTTAAATATGCTGCAAGGTACTCCTGACTCCTCGTTAGACTATAGCAATTCCTTTAAGGCCATGAGCAATTTAGCGTTTTCGTCATGATTTCCCACCGTAATTCGTTGAGCGTCCGGATAGCCGAAGGCAACCCCTGAGCGCACGATTACACCCCGGCGGAGAAGTTCTTGTGCCAGTTCCGGGCCTTTCCCCGGGAAGAAGGCAAGAATAAAGTTTGTCTCTGACGGTAAAACCTTGGTCCCTAACGCTTCGAGGTTTGCCGTCAATGCTTCGCGTTCTTGGCGATTTTTGTCAATCACTTCGCTCAGGTAAACCTGATCGGCGAAAGCCGCCACAGCCCCGGCCATCGCCACTGAATTCACGTTAAACGGGGGGCGCACCCGGTTCAGTGCATCCACAAATTCAGGCCGGGAAATCGCATAGCCGACACGGACTCCGGCGAGGCCATAGGCTTTGGAAAATGTCTTCAAGACGATAACCGGACGCCCCTCGGCTAGGAATTCCAAGCCAGAAAACTTTTCATGCGTAAATTCGAGATAAGCTTCGTCAAAAATCAACAAGACTTTTTTGGGCACCTTCGCCACAAATTCTCGCAAATCCGCGCTCGTCCGCACGGTTCCTGAGGGATTGTTAGGATTGCAGATGAAAATGGCCCGCGTTTTCTCCGAAAGCTTGGCGAGCATCCCTTCCAACGGATAATATCCATCCTCAAGTGGGATCTCCACGGGGATGGCTCCCATGATCCGGGTGACGGTCTCATAACGCGGAAAACTGGGCATTCCCATGAGAATCTCGTCCCCAGGCCGAAAAAAGGCATTGGCGATCAGTTGGACGATTTCATCGGAACCGTTTCCAAACATAAAGTGCTCGCTACTCAGCTGAAAATGTTCAACCAAGGCAGCCTTTAAAAGATAGGCGCTCCCGTCCGGATAACGACCAATGTCGGCCAAAGCCTCCTGCATGGCCTCGATCGCGCGTGGGGAAGGGCCCCAGGGATTTTCATTAGATGCAAGTTTAATCACCTCGTTAAGCCCTAGCTCCCGTTTCACCTCTTCAATCGGTTTTCCCGGCACATAATACGCAAGATCACGAACTTCTTCACGAATAAGGCCTTTAAAGTCTACCATGCTGAATCCCCCCAGAATAGTTTATTTATGGCTATTTCCTTTACTCCCTACTGAGCAGCCAAATCCTTCCTCAGTCCAACCGCCCGACGTAAGTAAACATGGCGGACTTCACTTTGGGAAAGCTCCGTATTGACATGAAGCAAAACCCGAATACACAACGACATGGCCCCCTGTACGGGAATCTCCGTTGAGCAAATGAGTGGCACCCGATCCCAGCCGATTTCACGAGCGAAAGAAGCAGGGAATTCGGCATTGAGATCTGGGGTCACCGTGAAGATAGCACTGACAAGATCCTCGAGCAATAGCTTGTTTTCCTTCACGAGCGCCTGCAGAAGTTCTTGGGTCGCTTCTCGGATTTGTGCTGAATGGTTTGCTTCGACCGTGGTCGCCCCACGAATTCCTCTCACCATTTCAATCCCCCTACTCTTTCGGTGCCGCGCGATGGCCAAGCCCTAAAGCCACTTCATCCAAATGCAAAAGCCCAACTCCGAAAAAGATCGCCACACTCAAGTGTTCATCCCTGCGCGCAATCCCGATCTTCCCCCCAACATTCAAGCCAATGGCCTTAGGCATGATTTGGGTCAAGGCCTCACGGGCAGCTCCAGCCACGGCTCCCTCATCCCCATGGGTTTCTTTAATAACCCCTTCCCGCTTAGCCGCTACCACAGAGCGTTCAATGATCTTCTTGATCGCACTGACATAATCTCCACCATAATCCACCGCGGCTGTCTTAATCCCCTGCTTGGCCAACGCCTCCTTCAGCAGAGTTTCCTCTTCCCTGCTCTCTGTCATCGCCATCTTCAAGGCGCAAATTGCTACTCTTTTACTTTGGGCAATCATGATTAGCGCTCCTTTAAGGCCAAATTTGCGTAGGCCGAAATACCAGAAAAAGACACCAAAAGGGTGTCTGTTTACTCATGTTTAATTTCACCATCCTTCCCATCCTACCACTTTCACGCGCCCTAAAACTCGCATTTTGAGAACCCGTCCTACATCTTTCCCTGCCTAAAAGGAAAAGCAAAACGTAAATAAAACTTGTGTGTGCCCAGCCTAAGAGGCCTTATTTCCCAGTATTTAACACTTCGGCGGGACAAAGAAACGACTTTATAGAGAATTATAGTATGCCCCGCCTGACTTTGCAACCGCAAACCCTGTTTTTCTGTCCTCAAAAAATCACTCAAAGGTTAGGGGCCCACCTTGACGTTCTGGGTATTCCCGTTCAGGCTCAGCACACTCGAATGCGGTTCCTTTAGATTGGCATCCCTAGGCAGGATCTGTACCCGTATGCTTTGCCCAATCCCCCGCCCATCAAGGATAATTTCCCCTGCGCGAACCTTGATGAGCTTTTCCCCTTCGCTCAAATCCGTGAGCTGCACACCGTTTTGCCAAACCTTTACCGCTGCATTGGGAACAGCTTTGAGCGAAAGCGTATACGTTTGACTCGCTTCGTTTCCCATAGCAGGAATGTCAAGCGGCGGGTTTTCCACTTTGGCTGCCATCGCTAAGTAAAAATCTACCGGATCCTTCGCCAACCCCAGCTGCACGATCGCTAGGGCTACAGACGCTAAAATCATCATGCGGATGAGAATTTGTTCTGTCCGGCGCACATGCATCACCTCGTAGAAAACTTATGCGCCCAAAAGCATCCTCAGACCCTCGATTCTAAGTAGCGGCTGGCAGCCCGGCCCGCCCGATAGCCCATGGCAAAGGCGGCCTGCAAATTATACCCTCCTGTCACCCCGTCGACATCTACCACTTCCCCCGCAAAATAAAGTCCTTCAACCTTCTTGGAAGCTAGGGTTTTGGGATCAATCTCCTTGACATCGACCCCTCCCGCAGTGACGATCGCCGCAGCCAGGGGAAGCGTTGCCAAAATGGTCAAAGGGAGGCCCCGCAAAAGACCCGCGAGCCGTCGCCGTTCCTCCTTGCTCACCTGATGCACCGCCTTATCCGGGTCGATCCCAGAAAGCTCGATGATCACAGGAATTAGAGACTTTGGCAAGAGGTCATTGAGTGCATTTTTGAACTGTTTATTGCTGAATTCCTTAAAATCCCGCTGCAGCCGCAGATCAAGCTGTTCAGGCGTGAGGGCGGGCTTCAGATTAATGTTCAGGGTCACCTTTTCGCCAAAGTCTCTAATTCCTGTGA
>JAJZPA010000228.1 GCA_021811425.1 Bacillota bacterium
CTGCGCGCGAATCCATCGCGATCCCCCGAATCCGTGTCAACATATCTCCAGATGAGGCAACCGCCATCCCCACCACAATCTGCTCTAACGACTTAAGATCCATCCTGATCACGTCCCTTTCTTCATCCACTAACCCTTTCTATTATAGACAGGAATCCAGAGAATCAGAAGCATAATCGTCGAATCTCACCCTTTCACCGCCGAAATCGGAATCCTGCCCTGGAGAGCCTTGATCGCTTCGATATCCTCGTCTTCCTCTTCCCACCAAGGACCGAGAGCACTCATCCCTGCTTCTTGGCCCAGGTAGAGGAGCACGGTCGAGCCTGCTTCCACTGTTGCATCACCATGTGGGATTTGATCCACCACATTGACTCCCGTGCCTTCGGTCATCACCTTAAACCCGGCTTGAGTCAAGGATTTCTCTGCTTGTGCCAGCGGCAATCCCAAGACAGACGGCACGGTCGCCGCCTTTTTCACGGGTGGGAATTCCAGCCCCGGCAATGGTTTACTCGGCGTGAGGGGCGCATCCAGCGAGGGTTTAAGACCCAAGTATTTTAGAGAATCCAGCATAACGGCCTGCACAACCGGAGCAGCAACCGCGCCTCCGTAGAAGGGCACCCCGTCAATGACGGCAAGAATCGCCAGTTTCGGATGGTCTGCCGGGGCAAACGCTGCAAAAGAAGCTACATAATCCCCTTGTATATACGCACCGTTCGCGACTTTTTGGGCGGTTCCCGTCTTGCCGGCGACCCGATATCCCGGTAAAAATGCCCGCCGCCCGGTTCCGTTAGTCACCACGGACTCAAGAATCTCGCGTTCTAACTTCGATGTACTCTCACTAATCACCCGACGTACGGCTTCCTTCTTAAACGGCACGACAACTTTGCCGCTCGGGCTGATAATTTCCTTCACGAGTTGGGGCTTCAGCAACGTTCCGCCATTGGCTACGGCAGCGACTGCCGAGAGGAGTTGAATGGCTGTGACATTATTCGTTTGCCCAATCGACATCGTTGCCAAATCCAAGGCGGTTGCCCGTTTCTTATTGGCCAGAATCCCCAAGGCCTCACCCGACATCTCAATCCCCGTTTTCTGCCCAAAGCCAAAGTCACGCAGGTACTTATAGAAGGCATCTATCCCCAGGCGTTGCCCCATCTCCACAAAGCCCGGATTGCAGGAGTTCTCCGCGACCTGGACAAAGGTCTGATCCCCATGCCCGCCTGCTTTCCAGCAGCGGACGTTTTTTCCTAAAACCGTGTAAAAACCTCGATCGAAATAATGCTCCTCAGGCTTAATTTTCTTCTCTTCCAAAGCCGCCGCGAGCGTCACGATCTTAAAGGTCGAACCCGGCTCATACCCGTTTTGAATCGCGATGTTACGGCGTGTAGCCTGGTCAAAATCCTGATAATGATTCGGATCAAAACTGGGAAGGGTAGCCAGCGCCAGCATTTCCCCTGTATTCGGATCCATCACCAGAATCGAGGCGGTTTTCGGGCTTTGTCCATTCATATTTTCACCCTGGCCGCTCATGAGCTTTTGCAGTTCGCGTTCGGCAAAGGCCTGGATATTCTTGTCAATCGTTAAGCGGACGGTATCCCCCGATTTGGGGGCAAAATACAGGCGATTCGCTTCCGGAAGTTCGGTGCCATTGGCGCTGAATTCCACCTCGACACTGCCGGGAGTACCTTTAAGTTCCGAATCCCTGGTTAACTCTATTCCTTCCAGGCCCTGACTGTCAATCCCAGCAAACCCGATAATATGCGAGGCTAACGGACCATTAGGATAATAGCGCTGGCTGTCTTCCGTAATCCCCACGCCGGGGAGGTTCAGCGCGCGTACGGTCTGAGCCACTTCAGGGCTCACCCGTTTCTGCACATATTCGAGAGCAGAGCGTTTGGTGATCCGTTGGGTTATTTCGTCCACCGATTTTCCCAGAAATTGGGAAAGCTTCTGGGCGATTTCTACGGTTCGCCCCGATTGCCGGACTTCGGCCGGAATTGCGTAGACTGTCTCACTCGACACACTCGTGGCGAGGACATTCCCCTGCCGATCCTCTATATTTCCCCGCTTCGGTGCCACCGGAACTCCACGGAAATGCGTTTCAGCAGCTTTCTTCGCAAGTTCCTGGCCTTGCCCTAATTGCACTACGGCCAGGCGGACAATCAGCACCACAAGAAAAGCACTGACACACAAAAAAAGAAAGGCAATCCGTTTACGCATGCTGACTAAAGGACTCATATGTCCCCCCCTGTTCACAGGGCCCTGCGTACCCGAAAGCCTTGTATCTTAGCGCTGAGTGGAGGCGAAGAAACTCGTGAAGATCTGGGAGAGTTCTTTGAGTGCCGAGGGCTTACTCGCCTCTTGCCCCTTGGCTTCAGACATTTGCACGCTCGGGGGTGCAGAAGCTCCCGTTGAATTCTTTACGGCAGGCAAAGCCCCGGCCACATACACCGTTCCTGTAGGTTTTTCCATTCCCATAGCTAACGCAACCGACTCGATCCTGCCCACCGAACGCAGTTTATCCACTTGGACTTGCAGCATGTCGTTGTGCGCCTTCAACCCAGAGATATCCTTCTCCAGACTCCGAATCTGCGCTCCCTTCGCTACGGTTAACTGTATCGTCTCCGCGCAAACCCCCGCAGCTACCCCTACAATAAGGATCAAGGTTAAGAGGCTTTTCCGCCTTGAGCGATCCCGCTCTTTCTTCTGGGCCCGATCCTTTCTCACCCTTTGTGTATTCGTGGAAACATGCTCTGGAGACTCCTGCAGATAATCCAGTTTTTCCTGCGCTACTACCAAGGGTATTCCTCCACCTTTCTCTTTAGACCGTTGATCACCGTCGTAGACGCTCACTTCTATAAGTGGGCGATTCACTCTTGTGCTAAATCTTCTCAGCTACACGCAGTTTGGCACTGCGAGCCCTGGGGTTGCGTTGTACTTCTTCAGCTGACGGCAGGATTGGCTTTCGCGTTACCAGCTTCGCTAAAACTTTCGCCCCGCATTGACAAATCGGCCATCCGGGAGGACAGGTACAGCGCCCCAGCCAGGACTGCATCCGTTCCTTCACCATTCTATCCTCCAAGGAATGGAATGTAATAACGATTAAACGCCCGCCAGATCCCAAACAGCGAAAAGCCTGATCCAGTGCCCGATCGAGCGCCCCTAATTCATCATTCACAGCAATGCGTAAGGCCTGAAATGTTCGCTTTGCTGGATGGGGCCCGTCCCGTCGCGCCGCAGCGGGAATTGCCGCTTTAATTACAGAAACCAGTTCACCCGTTGTCGACAAAAAACGCACTGCCCGTTCGCGGACAATAAACTGTGCAATCCGCTTTGCCCATTTTTCCTCACCGTAGCGCCAAATGACCTCCCGAATCGCATCTTCCCCCCAGGAATTTACAATCGCTGCGGCCGTGAGCGTGCCGGTTGGATCCATACGCATGTCCAACGGAGCATCCCGCATATAGCTAAAACCCCGCTCAGCTTCGTCCAACTGAGGAGAGGAGACCCCTAAGTCAAAGAGGATTCCGTGAACGGGAAGTACACTTAAAGCATGCAAACGCTCTTCTAAAAAAGAAAAATTGCTGCTCACCAAGTGGACGCGCTCATCCCCGGCAAATAGTTCCTCCGCATGCCGGATCGCGCTGGGGTCTTGGTCGAACCCGATCAGCTGCCCCTGTGGACCCAAGCGACTGAGAAGCAAACGGCTGTGCCCAGCTCCGCCCAGCGTACAGTCTACATAGACTCCGTCCGAACGGGTCAGAACCTGCTCCACCGCTTCATGCAGCAAAACTGTAGTGTGTTCAAATTCCAATGTTCCGGCCCCTTTTCAGTCGAGTTTAGATACCGAGTTGCACCAAAGACTCCGCCGCCAAGGTGTAGGCGTCCTCAGCCTGACGGCTGTATTCTGCCCAGAGTTCCTGACTCCAAATCTCAACCCGGCTGGAAACCCCGACCAAAACCACATCTTTCACCAGTTTGGCATATTCACGCAAATTGGCAGGGAGAAGAATTCGCCCTTGCTTGTCCACCTCGCACTCCGTAGCCCCAGAAAAGAAGAAACGGACAAAGGCTCTCACATCGGGCTGGGTGAACGGCAAGGCCTTCAGCTTTTGTTCCAAGGCCGACCATTCCTCCAAAGGATAGACAAACAGACAGTGATCCAAGCCTTTGGTAGCGATAAATTTCTCGCCCAAGGCTTCCCGGAGCTTAGCCGGCATGATCAGCCGCCCTTTACCATCGATTGTATGGAGATATTCCCCCATGAACATTCGTGTTCACCCCAACGTGGCGGCGGTTTACCACTTTGATGATTTTTCCACCACTTCGCCCCACTTTACCCCACTTATTCTCCACTCGTACGCATTCTCCTGCAAAGATCG
>JAJZPA010000029.1 GCA_021811425.1 Bacillota bacterium
CGGCTCCGATTTCATCGGCAAATTTCTGCGTCACCGGGGCTCCCCCGATCATCACTTTGACCGGATAGGCCTTGAGCAAAGCTATGGTGCTTTTCATATTGATCATGGTGGTTGTCAGAAGGGCCGAAAGTCCCACGATTTGTGGTTTGTGCTCTTCAACCGCTTGAGCAAACTTTTCCGCAGCAACATCGACTCCTAAGTCGATAACCTTATAGCCTGCACCCTCCAACATCATGCGCACCAAGTTTTTGCCGATATCGTGTAGATCTCCTTTGACCGTGCCAATCAAAACCGTGCCTTTGTCCTGCACCTCAGCCTCGGACAAGAGCGGTTTGACCACATCCATCCCGGCATGCATGGCCCGGGCGGCGATCAGAACTTCAGGCACATAGACCTCGTTGTTCTTGAATTTGACCCCAACTACGTTCATCCCGGCAATCAAGCCCTCATTGATGATGGCTTGGGGAGCGGCTCCTTCAGCCAGTGCCCTTTCGGCATACTCCTTGACCTTTTTCGCATTCCCGCTGATCACGGCTTCGGCCATTTCCTGTAATGTTGACATGTGTTATAACCTCCCAGTTATAATTGACTCTCGGCATTCGCCGAGTTAGTTGGGACAAGGGTTTGTTACAGAGTCATGTGCCGCCAACGTTCCATGATTTGCTCACCTCATCCTTAGGCTAAATTCCCGGGCATGATCATACATCGTCACGACGTTGATCGGAGGAACGTCAACCTGAATATTGTGAACCGCACCAAGGACATAGCCGCCACGACCGCCAAAGTCAGTAATGCGGTGTTCGACTTCCTCGCGGACATCATCTGGCGAGCCCTGGGGCAAAACGTGCTGCGTGTCAATTCCACCCCAGAAGACAACACGCTCCCCGAAACGTGCTTTGAGTATCGCTGAATCCATCCCCTCAGCGCCGACCTGAACGGGCTGGATGATATCGATCCCTGCTTCTAGAAGTTGATCAAGCATCCCAGCGACTGCTCCGCAGGAATGATAGAGGAGTTTTGCCGGGGTACGGGCTTTGATGAAAGAAATGAGTTCTTTATGGTAGGGTTGGATCATGGTTTGATAGGTGGCTGGGGAGATGAGCAGCCCTCTTTGAGTGGCAACATCATCTAAAATAACGACGACGTCCAAGAATTCCCCGACTGCTCCTAAGAATAACTCAAACTTGCGCTTTTGGATATCGGTAATCTTACGCATGAGGGCATGGGCGAATTCCGGATCAAGAGCTAAATCTACCAGGAACTGTTCGAATCCGCGCACGAACCAACAGATTTCGAAAATGTCCACTCCCATCAGGTTGCCGACTAAAGCGTAAGAGGTTTTGTTATAGAGATGCTCTGCTTCCTCCCGCAGCCCAATGATCCGACCGGGGTCAGCTCCATCCGGCCAACGGAACTTCTCAATGTCTATAAGATCGGTAGCGTTTTCCAAAGGGTTGCCCACGACATCATAATAAAAATAGGGCCCCGGATCCGAACGGCGGCGGAGAACTCCCCATTCATCAACATAGATCCCGCCGTGGAAGTCTAAGTCCCGCCAGTGCAGAGGAGCCTTAGAGTATAGGGAGCGTGTGTCGATGTGCAGGCGTTGAAGGACTTCTTCATCTGGACGGACGGTCTGTCCCCATTTGTTGATGATCCGGGGCGGACGGGTAACCTGAAGGCCTTCCGTTGCGGCGAGGTGTTGTTTTAGATGGTCGTAAGCGCCCAAAGTGAGCGTGGAGATGAAGGTTCCGCCTAAGTCTAAGGGGACGCGATCCGTGGCTTTATGTTCGAGGGCTAGGCGTACCCGCTCCCGGGAAGTTAATTCTTCTTTCAACATCTGGCATCTCCCTTTCTTCGGTTTGTCTAGAAATGCTTTTACGGCCCCCCACAGGCAGGGCATCTGTCTAGGTATGGGATGTCAAGGGTATCGAATGTCATATCGTAGAGATCATAAGTGAGGAGTTTACCGGCGAGGGCAAATTGGCCGAAGGCTAGAAAGTTAATGATTTCGGCCGCTTGCAGAATTCCTCCGATTCCAGCAGCCACCCCTAATACAGGATGGCCGTCTGCTGCTATCTTCTCGCGGTGGCTCATAGGGTTGAGGCAGTGATAACAAGGGGTTTTACCAGGGATAAAAGAGGTGACCCGTCCTTCCGCCCCATAGATGGAAGCGTGTACCCAAGGCTTAGATGTCTTCAAGGCGACCGTATTGAGGTAGTAGCGGGACGTAAAATTGTCTGTGGCATCAGCGATGACGTCAACCTGGCTAAAATCAAAGCCGCATTCCTGGGCACTGTGGGGATAAGCGTGAATATGAAGCTTGGGGTTAAGGAGCTTTAAGGATTGGGCAATACTGTCGGCTTTGGAGGTACCGATTTGTGTTGGTGTATAGAGAATTTGCCGATTAAGATTAGTTATGTCCACATGATCTGGATCGAAAATGTGCAAGTTTCCGATTCCGGCAGCGGTCAAATAGAGAAGGAGGGGAGAGCCTAGGCCACCGGCTCCGATGACGGCAACCGTGGAGGCAAGGAGTTTATGCTGGGCCTCCTCCCCAAATCCCGCAAGCTGAATTTGACGCAGATAGGGTCTCAAGTCCTCCATCACGCGCAAGCATCCTCCCTTCAGGTTCATCTTTACACGCTCATAGCTCACCACGGGCAGAACATATCAGCCACCGTCTGTCGGGGGGAAGATCTTTACAGTTTGCCCGCTGAGTACTGTCTTCGCTTGGATGGCGACCGGATCTTTTCCTGGCAAAAAGTCCCCTTCGATAGCAATCCGGGTAGGGGGAAGGATTACTCCCTCAACATCAAAAATTTGTTCCCGAAATAGAGGGCCGTAGCGCGCGGAGAGTGCTTCCAGAAGCTCAAGCAAGGGAATCTGCTTCCCGGCAATGATCCACTTGATTTCCCGTTGCCGGGTAATAGACACCAAGGTGGAGTAAAACCTGACAGAGATCCGGCTCAATGCCTCTCCTCCTTAAATCCAAACTTCGTACGTCCACCCCGAACCTCGAATCAGAGCAAACCTTTCGCCTTATATTTAGCGATGACCACTTCCAGACCCAAGCGGCGAAGAGTTTCCTCTTTCGGAATCCCAGTTTCCACAGCCCAGCCGCGTGCTTTGAAGTATTCATCGAGCATGAGGTCGGATTCATGGACACTTCCCTTGGAAGGACCTTCTGGTAGAGGTTCTTTGGTGATCCGATCAGGGAAAACTTCATCTTTGCGGCTGATGCCCTGCAGGGTGAGATAGGCGCGTTCAAGGTTAGTGACCCGTTCAGCTGCTACTGAAAGTTCCTTCTCTGTTAGTTCCATGCCAGTGATCGCTTGGAATAAGCGTGAAGGGAGGGTTAAGCCTTTGTTTATCAGGCGGGGCATGGTGGATGAGTAATAGGTCCAGCCTAGTTTACAAATGCCGAGCATATCAGAGAGCCCGACAAAGTCTTCGCTCCACTTCACCATGTTCCCTTTTCCTTTAGCACCCGTCATGCGCGAGGCGTCTTCATGTCCGAAGAGTCTTTTTGCTTCCTCAGGCTTCAAGATCCGCTCTGCGAAGGGGAGGCTGCGCAAGTGATCCGGCCCTCGGGTGGATGTAAGATAACCTAAGCCCCTCCCTTTTTCCCCGCGCGGTTCGGTGGAGGGAATTTCCACGTTTTTGACCACCATCGCATAGGGATAGGAAGCTTCCCCGATTTGGCGGGAGGCACGGGCCACCCCATCGGCGAATAAGTTTCCGCAGCCCTCACGCGTACAGATCTTGTGAATCATGGCGATCATTCCTTTGCCATTGCCAAAGGAAAGTTCCAGCCCGTCGAGATCCGAAGATTTGAGAATTCCTTCTTCATAAAGTTCCATAGCAAAGCTGATGGTTTTGCCAATGGAAATCGTATCAACGCCGTAATGATCAGCCCAGTGGGAGGCTTCCAGGACATCTTCCAAATCCCCAACGCCGCAGATGGAGCCGAGGGCCTGTAGAGTTTCGTATTCCGGGCGTTTGCCGAGGTAACGTTTTTCAACCGCACTGCAGCGAAGCATACAGCCATAACATCCAGCATCTTTGACGGTATACTCGGCGCGCACGCGCTCTCCGCTGATTTCTTCGGCATACTCAAACACTGCGGTGCGCTGGTTGTTGGTCTGCAGGCAGCCCCAGTTTTGCAGCATCATGATTAGCCCTGGGGTTCCCAGCGTTGAGGCCCGTTTGGAGGAGGGGTCGCTGCGGATTTCGCTCAAATATTCCAGGACGGTTTCTTTGTAGGCCTCTTGATCGACGATTTCGAGATCATGCTGGCCGTGAGTGACGATACACTTGAGGTTTTTACTCGCCATTACGGCACCCATGCCCATGCGCCCGAAGGCATGGTGGGCATCGACGAGAATGCCAGCGAAACGTACCTTGTTTTCGGCAGCAGGTCCGATGGCAACCGTATGGACGGAAGAACCGTATTCTTCTTGGATCAGGTGGTGGGTAGTGTAAATATCTTGGCCCCAAAGGTTGGAGGCGTCTTTCAACTCCACTCGATCGTTGTCGATAAGAAGATAAACAGGGCTGAGGGCTTTGCCTTCAAAAATAATCCCATCATACCCGGCGAATTTGAGTTCTGGACCCCAAAAACCACCTGCGTTGGAGTCCCCATAGAGACCGGACAGGGGAGATATAGCACTGGCGGTCACCCGGCTTCCGGACGGAGCGATTCCGACCAAGGGTCCGACACTGAAAATCAGCTTGTTTTGTTCGGAAAATGCATCGGTTTCTGGCGGGACTTCGTCAAACATGACTTTAGCGGCAAAACCACGCCCGCCAATGTAATCTCTAATAATCGCTTCTGGTAAGGGTTCCTTGCGGATTTCCCCACGGGTAAGGTTAATGCGTAAAATGGTGCCTGTATATCCACCACGATATATGGCCATGGCCGATTTCACCTCATTTCTTCCATTGATAGAGGGCACTATATTGCCGATGCAGATTTTCAACGCTACCATACTTTTTTTCAATGATCCCCATGACGATTTCTTCTCTACGGGCTTTGTGGTACTCTTCATTGGCAAATTGAAGAACCTGGGGTGCACAGAACTTAACGCACTTTGGATCCCCATCACAGAGGTCGCACTTTAAGGGAACGTTGCGTTCGTCATCCCACTGGATTGCGCCAAAGGGGCACGCTTCCACACAATAGCCGCAACCAATGCATTGGTCGAAGTTTACCTTGAGAACCCCCGTCTTTTCATCGAGGTAAAAGGCCTGGACAGGGCAAATGGCCTGGCAGGCAGGCTTTTCGCACTGGCGACAAATTAGAGGATAGGTAACAGCCTGTTCGTGGACGTCAACGACCTTTACCCGAGACTTTTTAGGGTTGATGGCGTGAAGGTGTTCAAGGGAACAGGCGATTTCACAATAACCGCAGCCGCTGCAGACTTCGGCTGATTTGACGATAACCCTTTTCAATGTTGAGCCTCCTTTACACATGGTTGGGGAAAAAGCCACAAGGGTTTACGTTATGGCAATATGGACTTTTTCCCCAAAGTTATGGGTAGCTTGAACTGCTCTTTACTGAGTTTCGGATACCCCTGCGTGGTGGGTTGCCTTGCTGCCATAGGTTTCAGGCAGGAATAAGAGGACAATCGCCCCCATGAAAAAAATGGCTGAAGCGGTGCCGATCCCAAAGGCTAAGCCATTCTGTTTGGCGAGTACGCCCACCGTATAAGGGGCAATCACCGCACCGAGGCGCCCTATGTTGAAAGCCATTCCCCCGCCGAGCGCCCGTATGCGCTCGGGAAAGAGTTCCGTGAAATAGGAGCCGAAGAGCCCGAAAACCCCGCCAAAGGATAGTCCCATGACGGGTCCAAACCAGAAGAGAAAGTAGGGATTGGGGATCAACACGTACATGGGAACGATGATAGAATCGGCGATGAAGGCAATGATAAGAGACTTTTTGCGTCCAATTTTATCTGCCATATAGGCATAAAGCATGTAGCCGAAGAATGCCCCGAGGTAAATGACCAGACTGAACATTCCCATGTAAGAAAGGCTTAAGCCCCGCTCTTTGACTAGAAAGGTGGGGATCCAGGCATTCACGCCCCAATAACCACCCATTTGGGCAGCCGAGGCTAAAATCGCGAGTAAAGTGATCTTTAGGGTTTTTCCTCTAAACAATTCGGAGATACTTACTTTTTCCTTACTAGATTGTTGTTGCTGAGAAGCTGGGACTATCTTGGCGAAGAACAAACCAGCAATCATGGCAGTTCCGCCAATGACGAAGATGTAGCGCCAGTCCGTCTTTCCGAGCATAAGGTAGCCGAGCAAAGCCGCGAAAGCACTGCCAAGCGCGAAGGTAGAGAGCATGAAGCTTTCAGCCCGAGCGCGATATTGCGGTGTCCAGTGTTCTGCCACGAGCGCCGCGAGGGGTCCCCAGATTCCGCCGATACCGATTCCGGCGATGAGGCGAACCACCATAAATTGCCCCCAGCTTGTGACAAAGAACACCATCGCAGTGAAAAAACCGAAGCTGACTAAGCTTAAAACGGCTGTCTTTTTGCGTCCCCAGTTTTCGGCGAGCCAGCCAAAGAGGATGCTGCCCAAGGCGGCACCGATCATGGTGGCAGAGGACAATAACCCGGCATCAGCCAGGGATATGTTCAAGGATTTGATAATGACCGGCATGGCGATAGCCAGAATGGCTAAATCAAGGCTGTCATACAGATACCCGATAAAAGACATGATGAGGACTTTCCAGCGATGCTCTGAACCTGATGTACTTTTCACGCTAATCGACCTCCCTTTTGTAATCTCTCACACTTCCGAGCCTGAATCGTGACAGGTAATTCATTTGGGCAAGCACGCCGTGAGCGGGTTAAGATCACCCCCAATCGCTTGGTAAACACTAACCATTTCCGAGCGAAAAATTGGTATAGTGGCTAATCCAATTTTATAATATGGAAAGGAACCTGTCAATCCATTTTTTGACGAGACTCACTTTTATTTGTATGTCCCTATGGGACATATTATGAAAAGCCTCTGCAACTTTAATGCTGCAGAGGCCTTTATCGGCGTATTACCGCACGAGATGCAAAATATTGTCCCGTACATTATGGAGATGTGTTAGCATCATCTTTTTCGCTTCTTCGGGATCGTTAGCTTTGATGGCTGCAAAAATGGCACGGTGTTCGCTTCTGATCTCATTCCAGCGCTGAGAAGGGGTGTGGGAACCCCATATTCCCGTAAAGTAAATCGTGAAGAGCTGGGATCCCATAATCTGCTCCAGGACGGAATTATGGGCGCCCATGCTCAAGGCGAGGTGGTATGCTGTATCAACCTTGATAAAATTGGTTTCCGTTAGTTCGACATCCACGGTTTGACGTATTCTTTCCAAATCCTCGGGAGTGGCACGGAGAGCGGCTAACTCTACTGTACCCATCTCGATATATTTGCGGGCTTCAAGGAAGGAAAGATAAAGGGCTAAATGCTCTTGCCCTTCGCGGAGATCCAAGGTCTTCAAGGCTCCTGGATCAGTGGTGCGAATGTAACGTCCGGAACCGATACGGCTTTCAATGAGACCCATGCTTTCCAAAACCCGGAATGCCTCGCGCAGAATCGTACGGCTTATAGAAAATTTGGTAGCCAACGTGCGTTCGGGCGGGAGCTGTTCACCTGGTTTTAATTGGCCCGAGGCGATCAACTTCACAAATTGTTCAACTATAACTTCATACGAGCGTGTCTTTTCTAATTCTTGATAGGTATCATGCATGCTTATCACCTATGTTTTATGATTTGTCAGAGTTACTGGATACAAAACTCCGATCCGTGCTGACATGAGCTTAGCATAGCTTGATTTCCTGCGGACTGTCAAGACACTGTCGGCACAGCTGCAGTAAATCCGGCAGTTGCAGCGATTATTGGTGTGGGCGCAGGTATCTTAATCGTGCTTGCTTGCGCGAGCCTGGCACTGGAATTACTCTTGCATGCCCAACATATCTTTCTAAATACCAGGAGAGTGGGCCCGTCCCCAATCTCTTGTTTTTTGGGCAAATAGTCATGTTTATAGTTATACTATTGGCTTAATCATCTGCTACGACCTCCTGTTTCCCGAGGCCAGTCGGGTTTTGGCCTTGCACGGGGCAGATATTATTGTTCTGATTGTTCCAGTGTGACCAGTTAATCGTCCCAGATATCCTTTTGCTGCAAATCTCGGGCCTGTGATACCTATACCTATGATAATGGGATAATGCCATCAAAAGGAATTGAAAAGTTCAAGAAACGCTATTGTAGTGCTATAATGTTGATATCTAATGGCATTGGGGTGTAAAAATTGTCTAAAAGCAGGATCGTTGTTGTTGCGGCAGATAAGGAAGTTAGTGAGGGGTACAAAAGCCAGCTTGAAAGCATATTCGGCGATGAAATAGAAATTGTGTTATTGTCTTTGGATGATGACCCAGAAATCTTTTTAGGTTTTGACCTAATTCTAGCCGCTAATACCGTTATTGCCGAAAGTGTTAAGAAAAAAGCCCCGTTAAATGCCAAGATAATCACCGTCATTAGAAATATTAATACTCTGGAACTACAAAAAGTTTTTAATATAGAGCCTGGTAGTACGGCAATTGTAGTCAGCAACTATTTGCATACTGCCCAAGAAACGGTTGACCTCTTAAATGAACTAGGGATTAATCACATAAAATATATTCCATTCTGTCCCGGCTCTAAAATAGAACCATCAGTTTTATCTACTGTTGACCTCGCGATTACTGCTGGAGCATCTCATTTTGTTCCTTTAAATATAAACAGAATCGTCGATCTTGGCTTAAAAGTTTTAGACATATCCACAGTTGTCGAGATAATTATTAATCTTGGCTTACCACTGGAAAGAATAAATCTCTTTACTTTGAGATATATGAAGGAATTCATCGATTTAAATAGGAAAATCAGTGTTCTAAAGTCTAGACTCGAAACTGTGCTGGATGCATCTTCCAACGGTATAGTTGCCTTAGACCCTGAAGAAAACGTAGTTTTTATGAATAAAAACTCGGAAACTTTTCTATTTCCCGAAAAGCCGATTAGTGTTGGGGATAATATTATTGATTTTATTAAAAATACAAATCTAATTGCTTTTGTAAAAGACTTAGATACTAGGGAAACCGATGTATTTAAGATCAATAAAAAGGACGTAATGGTAGCTAAGAACTATTTAAATAATGGAGAAAAAGCTACCGGTACTGTTCTAAGTTTCAGCTATGTATCAGAAATACAAGATATTGAAAAAGAGATAAGAAAAAAATTAAGTAATAAAGGGAATGTTGCTAAATATGACTTTTCAGATATTATAGGCTCGAGTAAAAGCATCCGAACTTCCACAGACATGGCTAAAAAAGTGGCTAGAACGGATCTTTCTGTACTTTTACTTGGCGAAAATGGAACAGGTAAAGAGTTATTCGCTCAAGCAATACATAAAAATTCGGCTAGACGTGATGGTCCTTTTGTAGCAGTAAATTTTGCTGCACTTCCAGAAAACCTGATTGAAAGTGAACTCTTTGGTTACGAAGAAGGGGCATTTACCGGGGCAAAGAAAGGAGGTAAATTGGGCTTATTCGAATCGGCCCACAGAGGAACTATTTTCCTTGATGAGATCGGGGATGCACCCTTAAGTCTTCAAGCGAGACTTCTTCGTGTTATTCAAGAAAAAGAAGTTTTAAGGGTCGGAGGAGTAAGCCCCATCCCCGTAGATGTTAGAATCATCGCAGCCACAAATAAAAACCTAAAAGAACTGATCAAGGTAAATCTCTTCAGGAAAGACCTCTATTACCGATTGAACACTATAACTATTAGGATACCCTCCCTTAGAGAAAGAAAAGAAGATATTCCGAATATCATGAATTATTATATGAATACTCTCGGTACCCAAAAGACTTTTTCAAATAGTGCAACCAAAAGGCTAATGGATTATAACTGGCCCGGTAACGTAAGGGAACTCCAAAACTTGATTCTTTATGTGGTTGAAATTATAGACGGTGATCTTGTTGATATAGAGGACCTCCCGGTAGATATATTAGGTGATCAAGACGATTTTTCAACCATTGTAGACACAGGGAAAGATAGGCGTGAAGATATTGTGGAGACTGTAGAAAGGCACAGCGATGTTAGACTATTTATGTTGATCCTAGATGAACTTGAGGGAGCGGAGAACATATATCAAAGAGTCGGTCGTTCATATCTTGTAACGAGGCTTTCTCAAAAAGGCGTACCTGTAACTGATAATATTTTAAGGAGAGTATTAAAGAAGCTGGAAGAATTAGGGTGCGTAAATATAGGAAGAACGAAACAGGGAACCGCCATAACTTTAATCGGTAAGGAAATTCTGAAGAAACTAAAACACCTCCCTTAGCATAAATGAATCATGTTAATTATTTCAGAAGCAAAGAGGTTTTCTGACATTTGCCATTTGCTTTGGCGTTAATTATTTACTATTAAGATAGTACTGCTGATTATTTCCCCGCATTCCCTCATGGTATGTTGTACCCTGTTCCTGCCTCTGATTAACTGGGTTAATAAATGTTTCTGTTCATTAGGTTTTAGCTGATTGACTCTGAGTACGGGAGCGATATCCGGTATTGGAGGAACCATGGCGGCAGAATCATGTTTAAATTCCTGTTTGCTGGTATAGTTTATCCTTATGAGCTTTCTGGCAATCTTCAAAATGGCATCATTGATATACGCTTGTTTCTGGTAATTTCCTAGACATCTCTCGGCCATCAGATAGAACTCGTCCAGCAAGGACTTCAGCGTCTGGATTTCCTCAAACAGGGGCATTAGATCAAAAGAGCCTCCGGCTGCCATCTCATACTCGCGAAGATACTTTTCCATGAAGCTCAACATATTTCGACTGTTGATCGGTAAAATTTCGGCATTTGCCATCTTTAATACCCCAGCCAGATAAAGCTTAGTATCCCTCAAAAATACCTCTTCATCCACCAAACGCATGTCGTCAGCCACGGTATGCCATTCAATATTGCCCCCACAACCGTATACTTGATAATACCCCAGTTCATTCATCCTCTTCTTACCTATGTTAGAACTGAGCATGAAAAAAGAAGTTACTCCTATATTATTAAAAGAATAGTCCCCAGCCCTGGTCGGTCTAGTCCAGGTCGGCTTGATACCTGTGACCTCCTCAATAAGTTCCCGGCAAAAACCATCGACATCCTCAGTCCACATAATCTCTTCGTAAGTGTTTGCATTCATGCATCCAGTAGATTCGCAATTAACCTGTGCCACGCAATTTTCGTATACGTCCAAAGCGTAGTGATCAGCAAACCAGGTTGAGCCGGCAAACCTACCGGTGGAATGGCCGGGCCACCAGGCGACCCACACGCTACGCCTCAGTTTATCACGGTTTTCAAAGAGCACTCTGGCGATTTCCAGCAGAGTAGCATCACCCAAGGCATTATCCCCGATACCTGTATACCAGGAATCAATATGGCCGTGGAGGAGCACAAACTTGTCCAATTCCCTACACCCAGGTATCTTGGCTAGAACAAGTGGGCATGCTTTCCACCCTTCCTCCAGGGATGTCCGAACAGCTGCTCTGACCTTTTTTTCTCTAATCATTTGAATAATTCCTTTTCCATCGGGGTTGTTTATGGTAACAACAGGTATCTTGACCATGTTTTTTAAGTCGTCAAGTTCAGGATTTCCCCATACGGTTGTACAGATCCCTTCGTGAATATGTTCCCCTGCCTGGACAAAGATGCCTGCTACTCCGCCATTATTTACGATATCATTCACTTTATCCGGCGAAGGAACACTCTCGCAGATGACAATCTTTCCCTTGGGATCACCCTCAAATTTAAGCTTATATTCTAGCTCACCCCATGCGTAAGGCTGCTGATAGCTCGTAGCCAAGATCAGTTCTCCATCTACCCACTTATCATTTGTAGATATTGAAAAGGAAGGGGTTTTAGCGTTTATGTCAATATTCTCCCCAATAATCTTTAACTCAGCTTTTCGGGGTGTACTTAAGTATATTTCCGGCCAAAGAATCTCATAAGATATACCATATTCCTTTAGTTTCTCAGCTACATAATTGGAAGCAGTTCTCTCCCCTTCACCTCCAGATTGTCTTACTAGGTCCTTGAACCTGTCTAATAAAAGTGCTGGCAATTCAAAACTTACTTCTTCGAGAATTGATTTTTCTGCCGGTGTTAGCATGCTAATCCTCCCTTCGTTAATTAAAGGACGCTGCACAGGGAAGCAGCGCCCTCACGAATGTTTTCGTAGGTTTTACTAAACCCATACTTCCTTGAGCACCCGGATAATGTTGCCTCCAAGCACTTTCGCAATATCTTGATCGGAATAATTATGTTTCACTAGCCATCTCGCAATATTTATTGAAGCCTCTGTAGGATTTTCCAGCCCTTTAACATACTCTACTTCTTGAAATTCAGGAGTACCTTCATGCGTGCTTTTGATTGATAAATTAGCAGCAAAAGCATGGTGGAGTGCGACATGATCGCCGTATAAAGTATCAGGCCCAAATGCTACATGATCAATCCCAATTAAATCTTTTACATATTCAAAATGCTCCATGAAGGATTCAATTGAATGCGATAGGTTATTTACTGTGAGGGTCGTGTGGGGGGCGGCCTCTATACCAATAACTCCGCCTTTATCCGCACAAGCTTTCAGTACATTATCCGGCTTTAACCTTCTACTATTCCAGAGAGCCCTCGAACCACAGTGTGACATAAAAATTGGGTTTTTACTGGCGTTAATGACATCTAAAGTCGTTTGATCCCCTACGTGCGCACAATCGATCGCCATACCAACCTGGTCCATACGTTCAACAACCTTGTATCCGAGTGCTGTAAGTCCGCCATCGTTTTTTTCTTTAAGTCCTGCACCCAAAGAATTAGCCTCACTATAAGTAATACCCATCAGTCTTACACCAAAACCATACAAGATCTCGACACGGTCCACTTCGTTCTCCAGCATTGCCGCCCCTTCAATCGTAGGTACAAGGGCAATCTTTCCATCCCTGTGCGCTCGGAAAATATCATCAACCTTCTCACAACGGATGATAAAATCCTGGTGAGCAAGATCGCAGAGTCTTATACCTAGGTCGTGAAGTACGTCATTCCATTTCCAACCGTTTTTAGACCCTATCGTACAAGTTCCGTCCATTAAATTGTCAAATACAACATCAAGATATGATTTAGAAAGTGCTTCATAAGCAGCTACCTGTCTCCCTTCTCTGTTATATTCGAACACTAGTCTCATATCTTCTGGAAAGAACACCGGATGGTCGTGCAAGGAGATAACGATGGATTTGTCTACAACCTCTATAAGACGTTTTTCTTGCTCAGGTGTTAGTGGCACATAATATTCTTCGACTCTACCTACGCCATTAGGGAACTTAAAATCCCGATAATCTACGTCATTTTCGATATACTGATAGGCCCGATAACCCTTGTAATGTTTCTGCAGTGACATAGAATGTTTTCCTCCTTGTTATTTTAGCATTTATAAACGTAGAATTACACCCATACCTGTTTGAGTACATGCAAAATATTTTCTCCAAGGACTTTCTTAATCCCTTCGTCGGAATAATCATGTTTAACCAGCCATCTTAAGATGTTTATCGACGCCTCTGCAGGGTTCTCTAAACCTTTGACATAGTCAACATGCTCAAAACTATGTCCCGCAGTGTTTTCGGAGATAGACATATTTTTGCTAAACAGGCCATGCAGTCCTACATGATTACCAAATAAGGCGTCCGGACCAAAAGCAACATGGTCGACCCCGACAAGTTCTTTGATATACTCAAAATGCGCCATATAGGATTCGATATCGTGTCTGGAATGCTCCCTAGTAATTGTTGTATGCGGGGCAGCCTCAATCCCAATAACCCCACCTCTTTGGGCACAAGCTTTTAGAACATAGTCTGGCTTGAGCCTTTTCATATCCCATAGGCTTCGAGCGCCAATATGAGTAATAAAGATTGGTTGTTCACTCATCTCTATTACATCCATCGCCGTCTTATCTCCAGTATGAGACACATCTATGGCCATGCCAATTTTGTTCATTCTCTCGACAACCGCTCGCCCAAAGGCGGTCAACCCACCATCGTTTTTTTCCTTAAGCCCGGAACCCAGGTTATTGGATTCACTATAGGTTATTCCCATCATCCGTACACCAAGGCCATAAAGGATTTCGATTCTATCCAGTTCATTTTCTAGCATAGTTGAGCTTTCCAGGGAAATGAACCAGGCAATCTTTCCTTCCCGTTTGGCGCTATAAATATCTTCGATCCTCTGTCCTTTGATAAGAAAATCTTGATGAGCAATGTCACATGATCTTATGCCTATATCATGAATGACATCCATCCACTTCCACCCAGCTTTTGAACTGATTACACACGTGCCATCCATCATATTGTCAAAAACCGCATCCAAACAGGAATATGCCAATCCCTCAAAGGCAGTCGATTCTCTACCTTCCCTTTCATAGTCCATTAATTCATTTATGTCGTTGGGCGTAATAGTTGGATGATCATGTAAGGAGATGATTAAATTCTTGTCAATAATTTCGGCTGCTCTATTTTCTTGCGCATATGTTAGGGGTATTAGATAGGGTTCAACTCTTTTGAGTTCATCTGCTAATTCAAAACCCTGATAATCGATGTTTTTCTGAAGATATTGGTATGATTTGTAGCCTTTGTATCCTTTTTTCATGTAACTTTTCTCCCACGTGCTCGACTGTAGCGGTGATTCCTCCTCAGGGTTGCACCTTATCAGTGAACCCTGAGGAGGCACCTATCCTTTACTTCTTGTAAACTTTGACAAGATCCTTGGAATCCACGAGACCATATAGCCCAGGTGTCAAATCCCAACCGGAGAAATCCTTGGAATAGCCATAGGCATTTACTCTGACCCAGGCATTAACCGTAGGAATTTCTTTGGCAAATTCTGTCTGGAAATTATTCATGAGTTGAATACGCTTATTATAGTCAGGTTCTACCTGCGATTGTAAAATCAATTTGTCAATTGTATCGTTCTTATAGCCCATCATGTTAAGGGATGCATTTGAAAGATAAATAGTACCTAGTGAAGAATCCGGGTCGTCAATAACACCCCAGTCGATAACGTTAATGTCAAAATTCTTTTGCTTTACAACACGATCAGCATAAGTCGCTGGGTCTACCGGTTTAAGATTAATTCTCAAGCCAGCTTTTTCAGCATTAGCCTTGAACACATTGGCGATAGCATCAATATTGGGAGTCGCAGTTTTGTAGATCAATTCAAATTCCAGCTTCTTGCCAGTAGCAGATTCTCTGATACCGTCATTATCCCTGTCAATATATCCAGCGGCATCAAGAACCTTCTTGGCGCCTTCAATGTCAAAGGCAGGGAATTTAATTTGTGATTTTACGAGATCTTTATATACCGGGGAAATCGGCGTATCCATCTTGATGGCTCCACCTTGCATAGCGATGTTGACAAGGGCATCTCTATCAATCGTCATAGCTATCGCTTTGCGTACATTATTGTCCTTCAGAAGTTCATTCTTATAGTTAAACCCAAAATAACCAAATCCCAAGGAATTGACACGCATTATGCCGAACTTGTCAGCGCTAGCTTCAAGCTGTTTCTGGGCGGCTACGGGAATAGCGGAACCAGAGACATTGACTTCACCGTTTTTGATAGCAAGTATTAAGGCATTAGCATCCGGATAAACACGGTAGGTTATCGTATCAAGATAAGCGCCTTGGCCGTTATTAGCTAAGGGCCAGTTAGGGACACGGGTGAAAGTATAGTATTCTCCTTTTTTATACTCTTTGAGTTTGTAGGGACCATAGCCTGTACCATCAAATTGGAATTTCATAGGATCCGCGACATTTTCATAAATATGTTTAGGCATAATCGGGACCCAATAGCCAACTTGGGTTAGAAAATTAACTTGTGGCGTTTTTAAGGTGTATTTAATTGTTGTCTTATCAACAATCTCTGTCTTGACAACGCCGGAGTACATGTCAGCACCATAGCCAAGTTTCTTATCAACGATATATTTGGCGGTAAAAGCCAAATCGTCGGTTGTAAACGGTTTACCATCATGCCATGTCAGTCCATCATTGATGGTAACCGTATAAACTTTGGCATCAGAGCTGATTTTATAATCTTTCATGATATAGGGTACTTTTTTTCCCTCTTTATCGGTAACCATGAGAGTCGGGAGCGCAATATTCATCATCATGGACGCATTTATGTCGTTAGATACCCATGGTGCAAGATTATAGGGATCTCCCGTAAGTCCTACAACTAAACTCCCTCCAACTTTTGGCTTGCTATCAGCAGGCGTTGGAGTTGTCGGGGTCGTACCTGTGCTGCCGCACGCGGTAATCAGCAACATGACGATGACTAGAAGTGCCGATAAGAATGCCACGTTTTTTTTCTTTCTCACTTTTTTAGTTCCTCCTTTAAAATAATAGTCTTATATTCGCACCGGAAAGTTAATTCGTGCCCTAATCGAACTCTCCGTTGATGCGCTTACGCTGGTAAAGTTTACTGTGTCTTTTTTAATACTTTGCCGGCGTACGGCTTATTAAGATGACCTTCTTCTAGCGCAAACTGTCCATTTACGAGTACTGTATGAACTCCCTGAGCGGTTGTTAAGGGCTTACGATAATCAATATCCGTCGGAGACGGGAAGCTGTACTCATCTAACTTAATCACTGTAACATCAGCGATATACCCTTCTCTTAGTTCCCCCCGGTTTTCAATGCCGAAATGTCTCGCTACCATGGAGGTGTTTCGTCTGATGATTTCTTCAACCAAAACACCTTTAGACAAGTACATGTTCATGAAAATGGGGAATCCACCTCTTCTTTGAAGTTCATACCAGTCGTAAGGATCGTCCGGATCACCCAATATTTCATCCGTTCCGACACAGATGTAGGGATTGTTGACGATCGACTCTACATGACCGGAAGCTGGGAAATCTTGACGTGATGGTCCTCCCAGCCAGAACACATAGAAGTTGTCATCGGCAATCAGATCAAGCATGCATTCATCAGCCTCCTGACCGCGTTCCTTAGCGATATCTTGTACTGACCTTCCTTCAAGACTAGGATCTTCTGATAAAACAATAAACTTATCTGACTTATCGCCAGCAAAAATCGACGCGTCGTTTTTTATGGTTTCTCGACCTGCTTGGGTTTTCAAAGCAGCTTTGACTCCTTCCGGCCCGCTGGCAAACAGCTCATCGGACAAAGCCATGATAAACTGAATGAGTCTCGGTTTACTGGTACAATGGCCTGTACTTCTAGGAATCGTATCTGCGAGTACCCGGATACCTTCTTCGGCCGCCCTTTCAATAACTTCAAACGCTTCTGGGCAAGTAGGTTTTAAATGAGAAATCTGTACTTTAGTCCCAGATCTTCTCCCCACTTCTACAAATTCCTCGGTTGCTTCTTTAATCCCGAGAGCATGTCTAAGATGGGCAGCAGCTATCCCATCATAATCACCGACAATTTTCGCCACAGTTACTAACTCATCCGTATTGGCATAGCGACTGGGAACATAGTCGAGGCCAAAGGAGATTCCCCATGCCCCTTGTTCCATGCTACGGCGGATGATCATCTCGATCTTTTCTGCTTCTTCCTGAATCGGAGCACGGTCGAAGGCCCCACCCATAACGGACCAGCGAATGGTACCGTGTCCGAGTAAAGTAACAAAGTTGATGTTAATACCCTGGGATTCTACAGCTTTAGCATATCCTTCATAATCATCCCAACCAGGAAAACTCTTCTTGTATTCATCCCTTTGTTTGGTACTCATTAGCCCATTTCCCCAATAATAGTCAATGATATTGTCGATGGGCCCAGGTACAATGGAATGGCCGCAGTTTCCGTTAACAACCGTTGTCACACCCTGGCGCAAGAATAATTCATAATTTCGGTCGATAAAGCAAATCCATTCCTCATGTACATGGGGATCAATCAAGCCTGGAACTACGACTTTACCTGAGGCATCAACCTCTTTTAAACCCTTTTCTTCAATCACTAAACCAATTTTACTTATTCTATCGCCTTGAATTGCTAGATCGCCAATAAATCCTTTTGCTCCAGTTCCGTCAATAATGTAACCGTTTCTGATCACAACATCATACATGCTCTAGCACTCCTCCTTAGTCTCTGGTTTTGGGGTTAAGCGCATCATTGATACCACTCCCTAGTAAGTTAAAACAGATTACATAAATCATGATGAAGGAACTTGTAAAAAACCACCACCACCAAGGGTTTGGTGTGTCAATAACTGCACCAGCATCCCAAGCCTTTTTCAGGATGGTACCCCATGACCAAGTTGTCGGATCCCCAAGACCCAAAAAGCTTAAACCAGATTCGGACAAAACTGCGGTGGCCATAACCAGAGTAAGGTTCACCAGGACAGGTCCGGCAATGTTCAGCAAAATATGTTTAAACAGGATCATTCTTGGAGATATGCCCACACATCTCGCCGCTTCGATAAACTGCAGCTCCGAAACCTTCAGCGTGGAATTACGAGTGACCCGGGCTAAAGAGGGCCAAGCCAGTAGACCGATCACCACAGCCACATTCGTGATTGATGAACCAACGACCGCGGCAATGACGATCATCAGGGGCAATACCGGCAATGTCAGGAAGATATCAATGATGCCGTCAATCAAGGAACCCAACAATCCCTTTTTGTATCCGGATATTAGACCAGCGGGAATACCTATCACCGCTGCTACCATAACCGCGACAAACGAAACATAGAGGGAGGTTCTTGCACCCCACACTACTTGCGCGAATAAATCGAGGCCTAACCCGTCTGTTCCAAACCAAAATTTTTCTGAGGGAGGTAACAAAATCTCTGTACCATAACCTTTTGGATAAGCCGAAATTAAGGGAGCCAATAAACCTAAGGACACGATTACAAGGACGCCTAAGAGGCCAAATAAGCCTAGCCTTTTCTTGACAAAAGACTCAACGAAAGTCCTGTTTTGCATTGCTTTTACCCTCCTAATTTAATGCGTGGATCAAGCCATGCTACAACTAAATCTGCAATAATGTTCATTACGACTACCGAGACCGCCAGAGTGATAAAAGCACCTTGCAGTACAGGAAAATCCATTGAACTAACGGAATCATAAATCAAGCGTCCTACACCAGGCCAACCGTAAACAGTTTCCGTCATGACAGCACCGCCAACCATTGAGCCAATCATAATTCCTGCTACAGTAATGGTCGGAATAAGGGCATTCTTTAGCGCGTGTCTACGAACAACATATTTTTCATTCCATCCTTTGGAAAAAGCCGTACGGATGTAGTCTTCTTTAAGAACGTCGATCATACTGTTGCGGGTGTACAGGATAATTGTGGCAACATTACCGATAAAGAGTGTGAGAGAAGGTAATATCGCATGTCTCGCTACATCAAGGATATAGTCAAATCCTTTGGCGGGAGGCGGTGTATACGCCCCACCTGTCGGCAACAATTTTAAGTAATATGCAAAGAAATATAAAAACGCAAAGGACAAAAACGGTATAAATATCGATATGCCCATGACGATCAGAACGTTTATGAACTTGTCAAAAAGCCCGTCACGCTTTTTAGCAGCTAACATACCTATGGGAATCCCTATCACTAGGGTAAGGGTAACTACAATGAAAAGCAGAAGCAAGGTCCAAGGAAGCTTTTGCATAATAACAGTAGTTACAGGCTCTCGGGTTTTAAACGATATGCCAAGGTTACCCGACAATGTTTGTTGAATGAAAATCACGTATTGCAGTCCGATAGATTTGTCAAGCCCAAACTGCTGCATCATGGCCTGCTGGACTTCGGGACCCATCTTTGGGTCAACTAATAGTGTCACTGGATCTGCCGGCATAAGCCGGATGATGAAGAAAACAATTGTTGCAGAAACAAAGATCGTTAAAAGAGCTTTCAATATTCTTCGAATAAGATAATTAGCCAAATTTCAGGCCTCCTTCCGCGCATCGTAAAGATGACACCGCACAAAATGGTTCGATTCTACCTCGACCATTTCTGGATGGACATTTTTACATTTTTTCATGGTTTTAAAACAGCGTGTCCTGAATTTACAGCCTGAGGGTGGATCGATTGGGCTGGGTATATCTCCCTCTAGAATGATTCTCTTCCTTTTCCCTTTAGTAGAAGGCTCCGGTATGGCCGAGATCAAAGCCTCGGTATAGGGATGGAAAGTCTTGGAGAATAATTTCTCGGTTGGTGCCAATTCCATGACTTCTCCGAGATACATCACCATAATCCTGTTACTGATATACTTTGTTACCGCCAAATCATGGCTTATGAATATGTAAGTTAAGTCAAGTTGATTTTTAAGTTGATTGAATAAGTTTAAAATCTGTGCCTGAACAGATACATCTAAGGCTGAAACAGCTTCATCACAGACCAAGACCTTTGGTTCAAGGGCTAAGGCTCTAGCGATACTGATTCGTTGACGTTGCCCACCCGAAAACTCATGGGGGAAACGTTCATACATTTCCGGCCTCAAACCAACTAATTCTAATAGTTTTAGAGTTTTTTCTCTTGCCTGTCCGGAAGTTGAGACCATCTTATTAGCAAGGATTGGCTCGGCAATGGTGTTACCAACTTTAATTCTCGGATTTAGAGATGCATAAGGATCCTGGAAAACCATCTGCAACTCTCTTCTAATTAAGCTCAAATTAGTATCGCTTAAATCGAGTATATTCTTCCCCTTGTAAACAACCTCACCAGAAGTTGATTTCAGGAGTTTTAAAAGTGCGCGCCCAAGTGTCGATTTTCCAGAGCCGGATTCACCGACAATACCCAGAGTCTCAGAATTGTACAAATCAAAACAAATATTTTCAACAGCGCGGACTTGTCCCTTTTTCTTCAAAAACCCACCTTGCACATCAAAGTATTTAGTTAATCCTTTGACTTCTAGAATTTTCTCTGCCATAGGCACTCTATTCCCTCCTTTCAAAATCCAACCAACATTGGACGTAATGGCTAGCGCTTAATTGCCTAGTTGGCGGCACCTTATCTTGACACAAATCAAAATATTGACTACATCTATCTGCAAAACGGCATCCAGCACTAAATTTATTACTTAGCGGAACAGTCCCTGGAATAGAATACAATTCTTCTTTGCCAGAGGATAAAGTCGGTATTGCAGCCATCAGGCCTTTGGTATATGGATGGCAGGGATTATCGAATATTTCATCCATGCTTCCTTTTTCGACTACTGTACCAGCATACATAACCACGACATCATTGCAGATTTCGGCAACAACCCCTAAATTGTGAGTGACAAGCATCAAGGAACCCTTATCTTTCAAACGGTTCATTATATCTAAAACTTGAGCCTGAATAGTGACATCCAGCGCCGTTGTGGGTTCATCAGCTATTAATAAATCAGGTTGGCATATTGTTGCCATGGCAATCATGACTCGCTGGCGCATGCCTCCGGAAAATTGATGCGGATATTGCTTTAACCGTTTTTCCGGGCTAGGTATACCGACCAATTCTAATTGATTCGTAACAGCATTTTTTATTTGTTCTTCATTCATGTCTGGGCGGTGCTTCTTTAATACTTCTCCAATCTGGAAACCAATATTTAAAACGGGGTTTAATGACGTCATTGGTTCTTGAAAAATCATCGCGACGTCTTTCCCTCTAATATCTTCCATTTCTTTATCTGTCTTTTTTAGCAAATTTTGTCCTCTGTAAATGATTTTTCCACCTTGGATAACCGCAGAACGCGGTAATAAACGCATAACGGACAGGTTTGTCACACTTTTTCCGCAGCCAGATTCCCCTACAATGCCGACGGCTCGTCCTTCCTCTATATCAAATGTAACGTTGTTCAGCAAATTATGTACTGTTCCATCGTCATCTTTAAAGCCCATACTAAAATTTCTAAACTCAAGTAATTTCGGCATCCGCTATACCCCCATTCCAGTAGAATATGCTCAGCACTCATAGTGATCGACGCAAACTCGACAAATAGAAAACAACATATGGTATTACAGCAATTACTCCATCTTTATTTTTATACAACACACAAATTTATGCAAGATTCGCGCCAACAGAATCATGAAGCCCCAGTAATCTAAATATCCTAATCCAAAGACACAAATACCTAATATATTCCCAGGAGATGTACTAACTTATGGCCTACACGGGATAACATTTTTGGTTGTTTTAAGATGTTATTGTGTTGTTATTGGTCACCTAATCGCAGGAATTATTGCCATCCCTTGAAGGATTCCATTGTCGATGATGCGCTGAGTTAAGTCAAAAAAACGAGCAAGAAGCAAGCTCCCCCAAACAAGGAAGGCTGCTTGCTCTTACTCGTTCCTTTGATTCATTCCCTGTGGGAAACCTTTCAGTTACAGCAATTTTTCCCCGATGGTTTATTGATAGAGGCTATGGTACTCAATCGCTGTATTGAACTTCTTAGTTTAATAAACAGGAAACCGCTTTGCAGACCCATCTCTATACTCTGTGGTAGATCAACATGAAAATAGTGGATGCTAATATCCCTATATATGATTAATTCCAAACCCCAAAACCTCATGTTCAAAACCCTTTTTGGGTGCTCCAATCGTTCCGTAAAGACAGACAGCAACCCAATCCCCCGGTTCTACCGACTCTTCAAAGAGCGGCCCGCGAACGACTGCAAAAGTTAAACCCACCGTGCGCAGGATCTCACCGAACTGCATCGTTCCCCGCCCAATGCCCTGAATCGCCTCAATGATGGCATGATACAAAGCGTGCACCTCACGGTACTGCTCTTCATCAATAAGGCCGTGGCGCTTTGCCGCTGTTTCTACGGCTGCCACGACCTTCATCAGATCCATCGCGCCGACGCGGCCCAAAGCGTATCGGTAACCTCGGGCCTTAAGTTCCGCCTCAACAGGCTTTTGCCATTCGTGCTCCTGAAGCAGCGGGAGGAGGATGGCGAGTTTGCTTAACGAAAAGGGCACAGACACCAGGAAGCGCTCCTTTCAGATCCAGTAGGAACCCTAGATCCCTCTGGATCCCGTTCAATCATATTTTAGATGCCCACTTAAAACAGCAGGCCCTCATTCTCGTTTGAGATGCCCACTTCTAGCAGTGGACGTTCATTGAACGAGTTTATTTGAACTATTCTAAAAACAGCTCATTTTTTGCCTTGCTGATGGCGCAACTTGTAGGACTTATCGCTTAGCTTCACTCCCAAGGCGTTCAATCCCAGGGTTTCAAGCCCAAAGCTTTGGCCTTTTGCTCGGCCTCGGCATACCCTGCATCTGCATAGCGGATGATTCCCAGGCTCGGATCCGTGCGCATGACCCTGGCCGCCTTGCGTTCCGCTCGGTCAGAGCCGTCCAAGATCACCGTCATCCCGGCATGAATTGATTCCCCGATACCCACGCCGCCTCCATGCTGCAGGCTGACTAAGTCCGCACCACAGGTAGCAGCCGCTAACGCATTAAGGATGGGCCAATCCGCGATGGCGTCACTCCCATCCAGCATCCCCTCGGTTTCCCGGTGTGGAGCCGCCACTGCCCCACCGTCCAGGTGATCCCGAGTAACAGCGACAGGGCCAGACAACACGCCTTGGCGCAACAGTTCGGAAATCAGTCCAGGAAGGGCAACCCTCTGTTCATAACCCAGCCAGCAGCCCCGTGCCGGGAGCCCTTGAAAATGCACCCGTTCCTGGGAGGGTTTCCTCATCGTTCAAAGCGCGCAGAGCGTTTAAAATCTTGACTAAGTCCTGCTGACTGCGCACCGCCTTGCCTTTGCCACCATAAACGATCAGTTCCTGCGGTTTCTCGGCCACATCCGGGTGCAGCACATTGAGGAGCAGACGATAGATTCCCTCCTGCGCCCAGCCCTGGCAGCTCAGTGGATTCGATTCGGCTTTTCTGGAATACATAGGCAAAAGTCCTCCTCCAAGACTATTCAGAAGGCATACCCAATGGCACTGCGAACAGGGCTGAAAAAGCCAACATGACTAGCATGATAGACAAAAAA
>JAJZPA010000229.1 GCA_021811425.1 Bacillota bacterium
GTCCTAGACTTTGGGCCTTTTCAACCTTAGCCCGCCATCCCGGAGCCACAATGACCGCCCCGGCGTTCGCCAAAACCTTCTTCAAGAATACCTCATCCGGCAGAGTCAAAACCTTCAAATCCGGATGCAGCCCCGCCAGCTGCAGGGACTCCCGTACTTTCCTCGCAAACGTCAGACTTTCGCAGACTAGCGTCACTTCCTCTCCAGGAGGCAATTTGGCCACCCGCACCACGGTCTCTAGCTTAGGCTGCAAAACAACCCCTAAAAGCGGTACCCGAAGCCCTTGAAGCAGCGGCTTTACCTCCGCCAGATGCCCCGTCCCGGTAATGAGCATATCCATCGCCGCCAGACCTTCCCTCAGGCGTACCCCTTCCCGAATATCACTCAGAAGAATCGGTATCAGTCTAATCCCAGGGCCTAAATTCCAATGGATGTCCTGCAGTTGCTCCGGATTGCATTCGATAAAACCAACTTTAACGCGCCCCAAGAGTTCCTTTTTTTCCATACCGCGCACATGGACAAACGAGATAAAGTCATCGATAGAAAAACCTAAGCCCACCGCCTCTTCCATGGCCATGTCAATGATGCGCAGAACCTTTTCCTTGCGCCCCTCCTGCTGGATAATATAAGACGTATCAGCCACAAAGGTGCCTTTACCCTGTGCCGAACTCAAAACTCCTTCACTTTCCAGTTCCTTGTACGCCTGGCTAATGGTATTCCGGCTTACCCCCAACTGCCCTGCCAGTTCTCGTTCAGTCGGAAGCTTGGTGCCCAAAGCCCATGTCCCTTGAGTGATCCGGCGGCGGATCTGTTCCTTCAGCTGAATGTAATAGGGAATCCCGCTTTGTCGATCCAGTTCCACTCCAACCCCTCCCACCCGTCTGACTTCGGTGTCCGCAGTCCGCAGTCCGCTTTCCAGCTCGGACGCTCCTGACTCCTGACTCCTGACTCCTGACTCCTGACCTCGGACTTCGTCTATGGACTATTGGTCTGGTTGATTAGTCCATTTTTCTATTAGTGTATTCTCCATCGCCAAGCTTTATCCTGCCTGAGTCAAAAAAAATTTGGACTGGGAATTCTCAAGCCTCCACCAACCACACCATAAAACAGCTCCCTTGTCCCGGCGTGCTCCTGACCTCAATACGGCCGCCGTGAGCGTGAACGAATTCTTTGGCAATAGCAAGTCCCAGGCCTGTTCCGCCCGTCTCTCGCTCCCTTGACTTATCCGCACGATAAAATCGATCAAATATATGCTCAAGGTCCGCGGCATCCATCCCTTCGCCTGTGTCTTCGACTTCCACTTTAATCCATTTACCGCGCGACTCAACAGACTGACCCGAATCCTCTGTCCGATGTTTTTCTCCTCTTAAGTTATCCCGACGTTGTAGTTTTGCCGTATTCTCCCCCTGATCTTGAATACATTCCAGGCGTAGCATAATCTTCCCGCCTACGGGTGTATGCAGCAGCGCATTGCCGATTAGATTCACGAATACTTGTGTCATTCGATCCGCATCGGCCAATATGTCCGGCACTTCCCCTGTAAGTAAACAATCAATTTCGCGTTCTTGGAATACCACACCAAATTGCTCGACGATCCGATCCAAAAGCCCTCTTAAATCCAATGGTTTTAGGGACAGCGGCAACTTTCCCGCTTCGGCCAGCGTCAATTGCTGCAGATCGCGAACCAGGCGGATGAGGCGCAACGTCTCATCCTGAATCGGAAGAAGCACTTCCGGATTAGACGGAATCACCCCTTCTTGAATGGACTCCAATTTTCCCAAGATAACCGACAAAGGCGTGCGCAACTCATGGGCGATGTCCGCCACCATATTGCGCCGTACTTCTTCATTGCGGGCGAGTTTTTCCGTCATTTGATTAAACGCCCCCGTGAGCAGAGCGATGTCGTCCGAGCCCTTCACTTCCAGGCGGGGAGTAAGGTTTCCTTGTCCCACTTCACTGACCGCTTGCGTCAGGCGCCGCAGCGGTCCCGTCATGCGCCGGGTCAGGATGACCCCAAGAACAAGTGCCGCAAGGCTCGTCACGACAAGCCCAATCAACATCGCCCGCATGATCGAAGTCGCCAGCGTCCGAGCTAGAACCTCTTCGCGAGCAATGAGAACCTCATCCAGCCAAAAATGCCCGACCGTCCTTCCGTTTATTTCCAGAACATGCCACTCTTGCGGGATCCTCTCCCTCAGCGCCGCATCGAAATCGCTCAAGGATTTCCCTTCGTCTTTGATCCTTGAACTTGCAATCACGTTATTATTCTCGTCAAAGACCAACAGATTCGCCGTATCACGATTCATCCAGTGAAATTTCTGGTTCGGATCGCCTAAAGTCTTTTTTACATATTTCTGCAGCCCATCCCAGGACCCATTTTCTTCATAATAATAAGTCAACACCCGATCCCACTGCTGGGTATAGCTTTGGGTAATATAACGCACGGCATGGCCAAGCAGAGACTGCATTGACCACGAAGCAATCCCTGCAAAAACAAGGGACAACAGCACCACTAAACCCACAAGGGCAAGCAAAAACTGGCGTCGGAGGGTCATTGTGGCCCACCGAAGCGGTATCCCACTCCAAAAACCGTTTGAACATAAATAGGTTCTCCCGGATTATCCTCAACTTTCTTTCTCAGATTCGACACATGGGTATCAATCGAGCGTTCATAGTACATGTATTCTTCCCCCATTGCCTGCCGCAGAAGCTGAAGCCTACTGTAGACCGTTCCCGGACGGGATGCCAACAAGTGTAAAATTTTAAACTCCGTAGGTGTCAAAAACACTTCCCGTTTCCTTTTCCATACCTGATGGCTGTTCACATCAATCGTAATCTCTCCCCGCACCAACGCGGAATGGTTCTCCTGGTTCCCCCCAGAAGCTCGCCGCAGCACGGTCTTCACCCGGGCTAACAGTTCACGCAGGCTAAATGGCTTCACAATATAATCATCTGCTCCGAATTCTAGCCCGAGCACCCGATCAATCTCCTCTGATTTAGCCGTCAGCATGATAATCGGTACATTGCTGGTTTCCCGCAGGGCTTTGCACATCTCTAACCCATTTAAGCCGGGAAGCATCCAATCGAGTAGGACCAAATCCGGATTCTCACGGGCAATCAAGTTCATCCCATCCGGACCATTCATAGCGGTCAAGACGCGAAACTCTTCACGGGCCAGGTAATCACGCACCAAAGACAGAATTTCAGGCTCGTCATCGACAAAAACAATGGTCTGTACCATAAATGTCCGCTCCCTCAGGCCCAGATTCTCTCCATAGTATTATAACAATCGCACTTTAAAGATACCTTTAGAACTTCTTAAGATTCTGTGGGCTTCTTTCAAACAGAAAATCTCACCGGGGGATCCCGATGAGACGGCCTTTCACGATAGTCTGCATAATCTGCCAATCATGAATTCAATTTTCCTACCTTATCTATATCATCCATGCGTTCAGCCAACAGACTCAACTTATTAAGAAGCTCGTCCTGCTCCTGTTCGGAGTACGCCATCAGCACTTCACTTAAAAAGCGGCGCCGTTCGGAAATCACCTGGTTCACAACCTCGTCCCCAGGCGGCAACAAGTGCATGCGCACGACCCGCCGATCTTTCTTATCCCGCACCCGTTCAACCAGCCCAGCTCGTTCCATCCGATCCGCTAGATCCGTAGCCGTACTGCAGGCCGTAAAAAGTTGTTTGCATAATTCGCCCATGGTCAAAGGCCCAAATTCTTGTAGAGCCAACAAGGCATTAAACTGAGAAGAAGAGATTTCCATCCCCGCCAAAATCGAACGTCCGCGGCGATAGATGACCGTATTCGCCTGCCGAATTTTTTCTTCAACTCTTTTTACAATTTCTTCCCTATTCACAAGACTGCCCCCTTTTATGCCTGTTCTTCAGCTTTAACTTCGGCATTCGGAATTTTCACCTGAAGTTGTCTTATTGTACCATATTGACAAAAGCTTGTATACTGCCTAAGCTAACTGTATACAGGTTTTTTTGAATATTTTTGCTTCGGTGATTTCATTCTGCCAATGGGGGAAGGGAATGCCCCACGGCGCCTCGTGCCTCGATTAACAGCATTCTCTGCTCTGGAGAATTGCTAAGGCAGTGCTTCGCAGCCTTGTCCGGGCATACAACTCTGGGCTTGTTCCTTGAAAAGGGACGGGATCAGACCTAAACGTCTTACTCCGTCCCCCCACAACGCTTCCAAGTCTAGCTTTAGCCTCCGACTTCTGGCCTCTGGCCTCTGGTTTCTGGCCTCTGGCCTCTGACCTCTGACCTCT
>JAJZPA010000030.1 GCA_021811425.1 Bacillota bacterium
TTAACAATAGTCCCTAACATCCTCTATCTCCCTTACATGTGCTCTATAATGATGTTTCCATGTGAGCTTTATACCATCGAACCGCTTCGTATTATCGTGCTCTATTCTTGGAGGAATTAATTATCGATATGTTCCACGTGGAACAGTTTGACCCAGCAAGCCTTTTTGGATTATCCTGATCAGAGTGATGTTCCACGTGGAACATCACTCAACAAGGATATTCCATAGTTCTAACAGGCGGCTTAATTCCTCTTCAGAAAAATACTCGATCTCAATTCTACCCCTGTGCTCACTTCCCTTCAAGCGAACCTTGGTCTGGAATGACGTTCTCAGCCTCTCCTCCAAGGCACCCATGCCAGCAAATTCAGTCTTTCTCACTCTCTGTACTTTGCGGTTCTTCTGCAGCCTACCCAGCAAATCCTCCATATCACGCACCGATAAACCTGAAGCGGCAGCCTTACGCCCCATCAAAACCTGCAGTGAGCTGTCCTCCAACCCCGCCAGCAACTTCGCATGCCCCAACGTCAGTTGACCCCCTTGAATCAACTCCAATACCACATCCGGCAGTTGAATAATGCGCAAGAGATTAGCCACTGTAGCCCGACCCTTGCCCACCTTCTTCGCAACCTCTTCCTGAGTTAACCCGTGTTCGGACATTAGGCGGGCATAGGCGCGACCCTCCTCGACAGGTGACAAATCAGAGCGCTGGAGGTTTTCCACCAGCGCCCTCTCAGCCATCTGCAAATCATCACCTTCTTGAATCAGGCAGGAAATACTCTCAAAGCCGGCTAACATTGCGGCTCGAAAGCGCCTTTCACCGGCCACAATAACATAGCGTCCTTGCCTTATTCTCACCAAAATGGGCTGCAGTAATCCATGTCGCTTTAAAGAATCCGCTAACTCTTTCAACTCATCTTCACTAAATTCTCTGCGCGGTTGATCCGGATTAGGCTCAATCTCACGCAGCGGGATCTCAAGCACTTCCTTTCCTTCCAACCCACCGGAACTCTCCATTAAAGCATCCAATCCCCTGCCCAAACCGCGTTTAGACACGCTCTAAAACCTCCTTCGCCAAATCCCAATAAACTTCCGCACCCCGAGAACGAGGATCATAAAGCACAATGGGCTTACCATGGCTAGGGGCCTCACCCAAACGCACATTCCGAGGAATAATCGTCCGAAAAACCTTGGCCTGAAAGAATTTCTTAACCTCATCAACCACTTGAATGCTTAAGTTCGTCCTCGCATCAAACATCGTCAGCACAGCGCCTAAAATCTCAAGTTTCGGATTAAGCGAACGTGTCACGCGCTGTAGCGTATGCATCAATAATGTCAAGCCTTCCAAAGCATAATACTCACATTGTACCGGGATCAAAACATCACTTGCAGCCGTCAGCGCATTCAACGTCAACAAGCCCAATGAAGGAGGGCAATCGATAAACATAAAGTCGAACTCCACGTCCAACTCCTGAATCGCTTTGGCCAACTTCATCTCCCGCTTGGGTTGAGGGACTAACTCAATCTCGGCCCCGGCCAGCTCTATTTGAGCCGGAGCGACCTTCAAATTCTTGATATCAGTCTTTAAAAGGACCTGATCCAGAGGAATCTCATTAATCAAAACATCGTAGACTGAGCGCGTGAGTTTATTCTTGGCAATCCCGATCCCACTTGTCGCATTCCCCTGGGGATCAAGGTCAATTAAAATCACCTCTTTCCCCATTTCAGCCAAACAAGCACTGAGATTGACGGCAGTCGTCGTCTTCGCGACTCCACCCTTCTGATTAGCGATGGCTACGATCCTACCCATAAAGTGCCCACCAACTTCCTTCCTTACAACTCCAACGAGGAACCTCACGCTTATACTACCAAAACCAAAGCAAGAAAAAAAGCGCTAAAAGGCGCTTTCGAATAATTTTGAGCTGCGAACCAGAAGGACAGTCGTCTTTCTACTGCAGAATCTGAACTAAAGGCTTCCGTTCAGGCTGTCCGGCTTTACGCGGATACCTGGGCGGCGTCTCCTTGACCTTACGAATCACGATGAGAGAGCGATGTTCCGCCAGGGCCCCCAGATTAATTTCTACCACTTGCTCGCAGGCTCCCCCAAGAATCTCTAAGGCCCTCTGACTAGCCTGCACTTCCTCGGGTGCCCGTAACCCTTTATAAGCAAAAAACGTACCACCTCTTTTCAAAAGAGGAAGCGCATACTCAGACAAAACCGGAAGAGCAGCTACAGCCCTGGAAACAACAGCATCAAAAGACCCCCGAAATCGCTCAACTCTTCCAAATTCTTCAGCGCGGGCATGAACCGCTTCAACCCTCAAACCCAGTTCAGTCACAGCACATTTTAAAAATTCAACACGTTTACCCAGCGAATCAACTAACACCCCATTTAAATCAGGCTTGGCGATGGCTAAGGGAATTCCTGGAAAACCAGCACCCGTTCCCACATCGCACACACTTAGACCTGATAAATAAGGGAGTGCTACTAAAGAATCCAAGAAATGCTTGATAATTATCTCACTAGGCTCCGTAATCCGGGTCAAATTGACTTTCTTATTCCACGCCAACAGTAAACGCCCATAAAGCGCAAATTGGTCAAGCTGCTGCTTGGTCAGAACCAACCCTAATTTCTCTTCAGCGAGCGTACCCAGTTCACCCACCTCATCCTGAAACACGACCCCCACCTCCCCGATGCCTCTGCTCCAGAAACACCATGAGCACGGAAATATCCGCAGGGGTGACGCCAGTAATCCGGGAGGCTTGACCCAAATTAACCGGTTCCCTCTCCTTTAGACGTTGACGACCCTCAGTGGACAAACCCCGAACCCGATCATAATCCAACTGTGCCGGAATCGCCCTGTCTTCAAGCTTGGCAAAACGCTCAACCTCAATCTTTTGCTTCTCAATATATCCTTCATACTTAATATCAATCAAAGCTTCTTCTAAAACTTCCGAATCAACTTGCTCAAGCTCGGGAAACAGCACTGCTATTTCCCGTAGCGAAATTTCTGGTCTTTTCATCAATTCTTCAACTTTGATCCCGGATCGAAGCGGATGCGACGCTACACGGCTGAGGGCAAGCTGAACATCCTCGCGCAGAGGGCTCAGACTCGTCTCCTTCCACAACCTGCGAACGCCTTCCAAATCCCGTGTCTTCTTTTCATACCGTATCCAGCGGGGTTCATCAACCAAACCAATCGCCCTTCCCCTAGCCGTTAAACGCAAATCGGCATTGTCTTGCCTTAAAAGTAGACGATGCTCCGCTCTCGAGGTTAAAAGTCGATATGGCTCTTCGATCCCTTTGGTAACCAAATCATCCACCAACACGCCCAAATAACCATCAGAGCGTCTTAAAACAAACGGCTCTCTATCCAAGACGCGCAGGGCCGCATTAATTCCAGCTATCAGCCCTTGTGCCGCCGCCTCCTCATACCCCGAGGTTCCGTTAAGCTGGCCGGCCGTGAATAATCCATTCAGCCCACGCATCTCTAAGCAGAGCGACAGCTGATGAGGCTTGACATAGTCGTATTCAATCGCATAGCCTGGCCGTAGCATGTTAACCTTTTCGAGTCCAGAAATACTTCTCAAGATCTCGATCTGAACTTCTTCCGGCATACTGGTGGACAACCCAGCGACATAATATTCTTCACTCTGCCACCCTTCAGGCTCCAAAAAAATTTGATGTGCTTCTCTCTGAGCAAAGCGAACTACCTTATCTTCGATAGAAGGACAATAGCGAGGGCCGATCCCTACGATTTCACCTGTAAACAAAGGCGCCCTAAAAAGATTGGCACGGATGATCTCATGCGTCTCAGAAGTAGTATATCCCAACCAACAGGGCTCCTGTTTGCTGGTATCATCCAGCCAAAACATACTCTTCGTAGGCAAAAAGGAAAAATGCCAAGCTCGGTCATCCCCCGGCTGAATAATAAACTTGGAAAAGTCCACGGAATTTTTCTGTATCCTCGGTGGAGTTCCTGTCTTAAACCGTCCTAATTCGATTCCTAAAGCACGTAAGGACTCTGACAACAACGGCACAGGCATTTGCCCATTCGGGCCACCGGCGAAAGCCGAAGAACCGATAATAATTCTCCCTGTCAAATAGGTGCCACTTGTCAAAACAACGCTCTCAGATTCAAACCGGGCCCCGCCTCGAGCCAAAACCCCTTTAACCCTTGAATTTTCAACACAAAGGCTCTCCACGCACCCCTGAGCCACGGTTAAATTTGCCTGATTCAACAAAACATGAAGCATATTCTGGTGGTAAGCTCGCTTATCTGACTGAATCCGGAGAGCATGAACAGCCGGTCCCTTCCCTGTATTAAGCATCCGGGCCTGCAAAGATGTCTCATCAGCAGTAATTCCCATCTGGCCGCCAAGTGCATCAATTTCCCTTACTAAATGTCCTTTAGCCGGTCCGCCTACCGATGGGTTACACGGCATATGAGCCACCGTATCCAAATTCAAGGTCAGCAAAAGTGTTTCACACCCCATGCGAGCTGCTGCCAATGCTGCTTCACACCCTGCATGCCCAGCTCCCACGACAATGACCCCATATTTTCCAGCCAAGTACTCCACTTTCGTGCCTACTTTCCAATACAAAATCGAGAAAATATAACCTCTAACAACGATTCCTGAACATTGTGCCCCGTTATTTCGGATACCTCTTGTAACGCCCGTCGCACATCGATAGAAAGAATATCCCATGGATAGCGAGCCTCTAACGCTGACAATGCATTTTTCAGAGACACTGCAGAACCTTCCAGGGCAGCAATCTGCCGCACATTCGATAGTAATGGGCGCGCACTATCCAGATGTTCATTAAAAACAAGTCGGCGCAGCTCCGCCTCCAAGGCATCAAACCCCTCATGACGAACAACCGAAAACGGAATGCAGACCCCTGGTACCTCAGTTGACCTCACCGCAGACTGTGGATGAAGATCAATCTTATTCAATAGCACCAAGACTCTTTCCCCGTACAGGCGTAAAACCTCGCGTTCATCAAAATTAAGGGGCATCCCGGCATCCACCATGAGCAAAATCAAATCAGCCCGTTCCAGCGCCTCCCATGAACGACGAATCCCCATCTGTTCAACCGGATCAGCACTCTCACGAATCCCGGCCGTATCAATAAGCTGTAACAATATTCCGCCAAGGCTGACAAACTCACGTATTTCATCCCGTGTCGTTCCCGGAACGTCGGTGACAAGCGCACGTTCTTCCTGAAGCAAGGCATTCAACAAACTCGACTTACCAACATTCGGTCGTCCTACAATAACCGTCGTCAACCCTTCTCTTACGATCCGACCACTCTTACTTCCCAAGAGTAATTCTCCAGCTAATCTTAAAGCATCCTCCAAACGCCCTTTCAGAGCAGTCCAGTCCAAACTTTCTACATCGTCCTCTGGAAAATCGATACTAGCCTCGATAAAGGCTAGTATTTCCAGGATATCGTCTCGCAGCGCCAAGATTTCCTCTGAGAGCCTTCCTGAAAGTTGAGTCAATGCCTGATGAGCCGCCGCCCTGGTTCGTGCACTGATTAAATCAATGACAGCCTCAGCTTGAACCAGATCCAGTTTACCATTTAAAAATGCTCTCTTTGTAAATTCACCGGGTTCAGCTAAACGCGCTCCCTCACGCAAGCACGATTCGATAATCGACTGTGCCACCCAAGCCCCACCGTGACAGTTTATCTCAAAAACGTCTTCCCCTGTGTAAGAATGAGGCGCATGCATCCTCCCAACCAGGACTTGGTCAAGCCGTTGATCCCCTAGACCAAACCAGCCAAGATGAAGAGTATGGCTCTCATTATTAAGCCAGCGCAGCGAATTATACGGCTCAAAACAACGATCCAAGATTTCTTTACTCTGAGGACCGCTTAATCGAATAATATGTATGCCCGCTTCCCCCAACGCCGTGGCCAACGCGACAATCGTATCGTCCAACCCAGTTAACTTCATACATCCATCCCCCAATAAAGGAAACCCGGCTTGTGCCAAGCCTTTGGCGACGGCAGTCGCTTCACGCCATCCATGGCTTCAGCGACACTAGGCCATCCTTGGCCGTCGGAAGCCGAGGTTGAACTTATGCCACCACAAAGCTATACTTCCTGACCGGTATAAAGAAAAGAGAGGTTAATCCCCCTCCTTAAGCATCTCGTCCTCGTTTAAGAGAGATAACCACCCGGCGATTCGGTTCCTCACCCTCGCTAAACGTAGTGATCCTTCCTTCGTCTTGCAAAGCAGTATGTATGATCCTACGCTCATGGGGATTCATGGGTTCGAGAACAACACGCCCGCCTGTTCGTTTAACCTTCTCCGACAAGCGTCTGGCTAACCGCACAAGGGTTTCCTCCCGCCTTTGTCGATACCCCTCAACATCGACGATAATTCTCACCCTTTCTGCAATTTGACGACCTACCGCAAGACTAGTAATATATTGCAATGCTTCCAGCGTATCCCCGCGTCTGCCTATTAAAATTCCAAGCTCAGGCCCAGAAATGTCGATGTGCCAAAAATCTCCTTCCTGCTTAACGACAAAGCCAGCTTCAACCCCCATCGCCTTACAAACCTTTTCTAAAAAGGCTACCCCAGTTTGTCCAGGATCGTCTTCATAAGCCACCCGCACCCTTGCATTCGTCATGCCCAACAAGCCAAACAGCCCTTTTTTCATAGGCTCTTGCAAAATCTCTACTTGAGCACGCTCCCGACTGATCCCCAACTCAGACAGTCCAGCTATTATCGCTTCCTCAACGGTTTTTCCTATCCTCTCAACAACTTTCACAATAAGCCTCCCCGCTTTCACAAACGCTCCATCAAGCTGCGTCCGCTTTCTCTTGTGCCAATTTCCGATTAATGAAAAGCTGCTGCAGAATCGACATGATATTCATAGTCACCCAATACAACGCCAAGCCCGATGGAACCGTTGCACTAATATAGCCAAACATTAACGGCATAAAATAAAGCATCATGCGTTGCGTGGGATCGGATGAAGCATTCGGACTAGACACTTTTGTCTGTAAAAACGTAGTCAAAGCCGCTAAGACCGCTAAAATATAAAGTGGATCCTTCTGAGTTAAATTAAACCATAAGAATTGAGAATTTGCTACGGATCCATAAGGAAAATGAAGCAATGTAGAGTACAACGACCAAAAAATCGGCAATTGAATTAAAATAGGAAGACAACCGCCCATAGGGTTGACATTGTACTCCTTATACAATTCCATAACCGCAGCTTGCGACTTTTTTGGATCGTCTTTCAATTTTTTCTGGAGGTCTTTCACCTTGGGCTGTAGATCAGCCATTTTGCGCATGGAGGCCATTTGCTTCCAAGTTAGAGGAAAAATCAGCATCTTAATGATGATGGTCAACAAAATAATGGCCACACCGTAATTGGGCAAGCCAATTTGCGCACTCACTCTATATAATAGTTCCAAAAGATCCGTCATCCATTGTACAATCGTACCCACAAAAGCCCTCCTCTAAACTGGATCATACCCTCCGGGATGGAACGGATGGCACTTTAACACCCTAACCAGAGCCTTCCAACTCCCTTTAAACAGACCGTATTTTTGCAATGCTTGAACCGAATATTCCGAACAGCTGGGATAAAACCGACATGATGGCCGCTTTAATGGCGAAATATAACGCTGATAAAAATGAATCAACCCAATCAACAACGTTTTCATGATTTCCAAACACCCACTCGTCTTAAAACACTCAAAATACTTATTTCAACTTCGATGTAAGAAATTCCTTTAATAGCAGGCCTTGCAATAAAAATTATTTGCTTGTCTGAATCCAATTCATCCAAATGCTTACGAATCACTTCTCTCATTAGTCGCTTGGCCCGATTGCGTTGTACGGCATTTCCTATCTTTTTCGAAGCAACAAACCCGTACTTTTGTTCACCCCTATGTACATAGGCTACTACATACTTAGATGCACTGCTTACTTTCATACTAAAAATACGCTTAAAGTCAGAACCAAACCTTAGTCTCCATTTTTTTCTCAGCATAAAGCCTCCAGTATACCCTTATACTTACATTATCTATTCTTGCTTCTGGAAGCCATTTTTAGTCCCTTCCATACTAGATAAAGAAAACTCGGCTGGCGCCGAGCCTTTGGCGAAGGCGGCGACGCAAGTTTTCTTATCCTCCACAGACTTATACTTTCTGATTAGGATAAAAAAGGCCACGCGATGCGGCCTTAAGCAGATAATTTTTTCCGTCCTTTTAAGCGGCGGCGCTTGACAATATTTCTCCCATTAGCAGTACTCATTCTGCTTAAAAATCCATGAACGCGCTTATGACGGCGGTTCTTCGGCTGATAAGTCCGTTTCACGTTAACCGACACCTCCTTCGATTACAATTAAAGAAAACTTGGCTTGTGCCAAGCCTACGGCGCCAATAAATCGCAGGCATTCTTTAAGAAGTATATCCAAGGGAGAAGCCACTGTCAAGAAAATCGGCCTCTCTAGAAAGATTTTTCCTGTGGATAATCTCTGAAAAACCTGTTTACTCCCTGTTATCAATTCTCGAAAGAATTTATCTTGATGTTGATAACCTCTGGGAAACTTGATATTATGTTTGTACACTCCCCTAGAAACTCCGATATTTATTTGGATAAGTTATTCACACTCATTTTTTAGGTTAGTTATCCACAAATGTGTATAAGTTTGTGTATAACTTTTTTCATGTTTTTTAACCCTTCAATTCAAGGGAGGTTAATTTGTATGCCACCCCAGCCTTCATTTCAAACCATATGGCAGCAAACCCTGGATAAATTAGCAAGTGAGTTGTCTAAACCTAGTTTTGAAACTTGGCTTAGTTCTACACGTTTACTTAATATACAGGATGATAGGCTGCTTATCAGCGTCCCTAATGATTTTGCTAAAGATTGGCTGGAGAGCCGCTATGCGCCCCTTATTCGTTCAGCCATTCAACCCATTCTCGGTCGCAATGTTTCCCTACGTTTTATTATTCCAGATCCTTCTGAAAGCTTTGAAGATGCTCCTCTAGATCCATTACCAGTCGTAAAAAACGAACCCTTTCCCTGTTATTTAAATCCGAAGTATTCTTTTGATACATTTGTCATTGGCAATAGCAACCGTTTTGCACACGCTGCTTGCTTGGCCGTGGCTGAATCTCCGGCAAAATCTTATAATCCACTGTTTATTTACGGTGGAGTTGGTTTAGGAAAAACCCATCTTATGCACGCGATTGGCAACTTCGTTTTAGAACGATATCCTCAAACACGAGTTCTCTATGTATCTAGCGAAAAGTTTACTAACGAACTCATTGATTCTATTCGTGAAAAAAGGCAAATTGAATTTCGCAATCATTACCGCAATGTGGACATCCTGCTCATTGACGATATCCAATTTTTAGCCGGTAAGGAAGGGACTCAAGAAGAGTTCTTTCACACCTTTAATGCACTCTACGAGGCAAACAAACAAATCATTATTTCTTCAGACCGTCCTCCAAAGGATATACCGACATTAGAAGATCGTTTACGTTCACGTTTCGAATGGGGATTGATTACCGATATCCAGCCCCCAGACATTGAAACCCGAATTGCGATTCTCCGCAAAAAAGCTAAACTCGAAAATATTCAAGTTCCTAATGAGGTCATGGTCTACATAGCCGACAAAATTCAGTCCAACATCCGAGAATTAGAAGGAGCCCTCATCCGTGTCATGGCCTATGCTTCTTTGAGTTCAAACCCAGTAACACAGGAAACAGCTGCCGAAGCCCTCAAGAATATTCTTCCCACTGCTAACCCTAAACAAATAGAAATCACATCGATTCAGGAGGCGGTAGCCGAATATTTTCATTTGCCCCTATCTGACTTTAAAGCCAAAAAGCGAACACGTGCCGTAGCCTTTCCTAGACAAATTGCCATGTATCTATCACGAGAACTTACCGATTGTTCACTACCCAAAATCGGAGAGGAATTCGGAGGTCGAGATCATACTACCGTCATCCACGCTTATGCTAAGATTGTTAATATCTTGCAAAAAGACCCCCAATTAGACCAGAAAATAACAGAACTCATCCACCGCATTCAAGCACTATAACGGCCATTGTGGACATGTGCATGAACCTTATCAGATTATCCACATGTTTTTAACAACTACGATACCTTTGTTCCGCCGAGTTGGACAATCTATCCACAATTTAACCATCTATACTATTACTACGACGATCTTATCATTTTATTATTGTGAACCAACTTTTATGTCTTTAAATCAGGAGGCGCTTAAAAATGAAGGTCCATTGTTCTAAAGATTCTTTGCTCACAGGGGTGAACACCGTTCAAAAAGCAGTATCCAGTAAGAATACGCTCCCTATTCTTCAAAGTATTTCTTTAAAGGCCGAGGGACAAAAACTTATATTTACTGCAACCGACTTAGAAATTGGAATCCGCTGCGAAGTTCCGGCTCAAACAGAAATCGAAGGAACGGTAGTTCTTCCAGCTAAACTTTTTACAGACATTGTACGCAAGCTTCCTGATACCACAATTACTTTGTCTTCTCAGGAAGAATCAATCCATCTTTTTTACTACAACTCTGAAATCCTCTTAAAAGGATATGATCAGGATGAATTTCCGCTTCTTCCGGACCTACTGGATCCAACCGTATTTTCCTTGCCGACGAACCTATTTCGCAAAATGATTCATGAAACTGTCTTTGCTTGCGGTTCCGAGGAAAACCGCCCTGTATTTTCAGGTCTTCTATTGGAAATCGATCATCAAAACTTGCGTCTAATTGCTACAGATACCCATCGTCTGGCGTACCGTTTGGCAGAGATACCCAATCCTGATGATATAAAATTTTCCGGAATCATTCCTTCAAAAACCATGTCAGAAATCTACCGCTTACTTAAAGAAGATGATGAAACATTAGCGATTCGTTTCAATGATGCGCAAGTATCCTTTCAATTCGGATCAGTACATCTTGTCTCTCGGTTGATTGAAGGACAATTTCCTAATTATAAGCAAGTTATTCCTCAGACCTGTGAAACAAAAGTATACCTTTCCGTTCGGGACTTTATGGAGTCCGTAGAAAGAGCTTCATTGCTGGCCCGAGACAGCAGCGCAGGAGCTAGTATTGTTCGTTTATCTATTAAGGACAACATTATTCATCTCGATCATAGCACTGAAATAGGGAGAATAGCTGAACAAATATACATGGAAAAAGAAGGAAATGATCTCAACATTTCCTTTAATTCCAAGTTTATTTTGGACGTATTAAGGGTTATTGATGCTGAAGAAATTCTATTTGAACTTTCTGGACCCCAAGGAGCTGCAGTCATTCGAAATATTCAAGATCGAAATTATATTTATCTTCTTTTACCCGTACGAACTTACTAATTTAAAACCAATGAAGATTGAAATGTTTACCTTAAAAAATTTTCGCAACTATGAAAATGAAAGTCTTACCCTTACACCAGGAACAAACATTTTAGTTGGCTCAAATGGGCAAGGCAAAACTAACATTCTCGAAGGAATTTATTATCTTTTGAATGGTAAATCCTATAGAGTTCAGCGCGAAACAGAGTTAATCCGCTGGGGAGAGCATGCTTTTGATCTTATAGGACATTTTACAGCTCAAAAAAGACCGCTTGTGATCAAGAGTCATTACGAAGAGCGGCGTAAAATGGTTGAAGTCAATGGTATTCCGATTCGTAAACTATCAGAATACATTGGTACAATCAACTCGATTTCATTTTCCCCAGATGATTTAACCATGGTAAAAGGAGGTCCATCTGAAAGACGACGATTTCTAGATCGCCATATTGCTCAAATTCGTCCAGGATATGTAGGGGTTCTCAACCAATACAATAAAGTTTTAAATCAGAAGGGAGCCCTCTTGAAATCTCCATTGGGAGAAAAAGAAAAAAAAACGCAACTAACGCTTTGGAATGCTCAATTAACGGAGTTGGGTGGCCGTATCATCAGAGCCCGTTTTGAGCTTGTTGAAGAACTCCAGCAGAAAGCGCAGACGATTTATGCAGATATTGCCTCAAATCATGAACAACTGGGAATGCTTTACTCTTCTCTCGGTAAGAATGATCTCGAACAGGCTTTAAAAAATTTTTCCTGTCTTTTAGAAGCTAAAATGGACGAAGAAATCGAACGCCAGTCCATTCAAGTGGGTCCTCATCGTGACGATTTAATTCTTATTTTACAAGGAAAGTCTGCCAGACTTTATGCTTCTCAAGGACAGCAAAGAACCATTGTTCTTAGTTTAAAATTAAGTCAAGTGGAATTAATTCGCGATGATAAAGCAGAGTATCCTTTACTTTTATTGGATGATGTCTTATCAGAACTGGATCAATTTCGGCGTTCATTTCTGCTTGAGTTTATCCGTTCATATTCGATTCAAACGTTATTGACCATGACTAATGGAGAAAAACTGCCTCCCGGGCAGGCTATGTTTGAGATAGAAAAAGGATCAATAAGGAGGCAAAGTTAATGTATCTTCATTTAGGCGGGGATATTGTCATTAACCAGGGAAAAATCGTGGCCATTGTGGATCTTAACACCGCAAAAAAAACTGCAGAAGAGGAGTTTTTTCCCGAGAATTATTTTCCTGAGAATTATAAGGATCAAGAAAAAGTGATCTTCGTGTCTGAGATGGGGAAAGAAAAATCACTAATTATCACTGTCGATGGCAGTTATTTTTCCCCCATTTCCTCAACAACTCTCTTAAAACGTTCAATGTTTCTTAATGAGCCAGATGAACCAGATGATCCTGATGAAAAATAGGATTTTAAAGAAAACTTGGCTGGCGCCAAGCCTTACGGCGCTTTGACATCCGGCATCTAGCCATCCATGGCGATGCTCTAATCTCAAACGTCCTGTTTGAGTCATGGCAGCGCTCTAATCTCAAACGTCCTGTTTGAGTCATGGCAGCGCTCTAATCTCAAACGTCCTGTTTGAGTCGGCGAAGGCGGCCGCCTAGTTGCACTTATGCCACCCGAAATTACTTTCTACCCTGGAAAATAAATTTTCCATTCATCAGTGGTGCCGCCATGCGGCATGGGGGTCTGATTGGTATAAAAGAAACCTCCTGAAAAGATATGGAGGTTTTCTTACAATATATTGAAAAATGATGTTAATTATTGTATAATAAAAAGGTTAAAGGTATATTTTGGGAGGGACAACCTTTGCAGGTAACAGATGTGAATGCTCCGATAAATGATTACAATGCCGAGCAAATCGAGGTTTTAGAAGGTTTAGAAGCAGTCCGCAGACGTCCGGGTATGTATATTGGTACTACCAGTGCGCGCGGATTACACCACTTGGTATACGAAATCGTAGATAATAGCATTGATGAGGCTTTAGCGGGTTTTTGCAATAAAATCGAGGTTACCATTCATACTGACAACAGTGTTACTGTAGTCGATAATGGGCGCGGGATACCTGTCGATATCCATCCTAAAATGGGAAAACCAGCTGTGGAAGTAGCTTTAACCGTTCTCCATGCCGGCGGAAAATTTAGCGGCAATGCCTATAAGGTCTCAGGCGGCTTACATGGCGTCGGGCTTAGTGTGGTTAATGCTCTTTCAGAATGGCTCATTGTTGAAGTGATGATGAATGGCAAAATTTATCATCAAGAATATGGCCGAGGAAAACCGAAAACGGAATTAAGCGTGGTGGATGAGGATTATCGAGAGGGATCCGGAACCAAAATTACTTTTGCTCCCGATTCAGAGATATTCGAAGAGGTTGTTTTCCAATTTGAAATTTTGGCTCACCGGCTGCGGGAACTTTCCTTTCTCAATAAGAATGTCTCGATTACCCTCATCGATGAACGCACAGAGGTTCAAGAAACGTATTTTCATACAGGCGGGATTCAAGATTTTGTTCGTTATCTAAACAAGAACAAGGATTGTCTTCATCCCAAGCCGATTTACTTCGAAAGAGAAAAGGATACAACCCAGGTTGAAATTGGATTACAATATAATGATAGTTATACTGAAAATCTGTTTTCTTATGCTAATAATATTCACACGCACGAAGGGGGAACACATGAAGCTGGGTTTAAGGCCGCTTTAACCCGGGTGATTAATGATTACGCACGCAAAAATAAGATTCTGAAAGATCAGGATGCCAATTTGACCGGAGAAGATATTCGTGAAGGACTAACTGTCGTCATTTCTGTAAAAATTAGAGAACCTCAATTTGAAGGACAAACAAAAACCAAGCTGGGAAACAGTGAGATTCGTTCAGTGGTTGAGTCCATCACAGCGGATGGATTGGGTACTTATCTCGAAGAGAACCCACAAATAGCCAAACGAATTATGGAAAAATCGGTTCAAGCTGCACGGGCACGCGATGCAGCGCGCAAAGCACGCGAATTAACCCGAAGAAAAAGTGCCTTGGAAAGTACCTCTTTGCCTGGAAAACTTGCAGATTGTTCCTGGAAAGAACCTGAACTCTGTGAGATGTATCTTGTCGAGGGAGATAGTGCCGGAGGTTCGGCCAAACAAGGCAGAGATCGGCGTTTTCAGGCCATTCTCCCACTGCGTGGTAAAATTATCAATGTAGAAAAAGCCCGTCTGGATAAGATCTTGGCCAATGAGGAAATTCGGGCCATGATTACAGCGATGGGGACGGGAATATCGGACGAATTTGATCTCACAAAGGCTCGTTACCATAAGATCATCATCATGACCGATGCGGATGTTGATGGTTCCCATATTCGAACCCTTTTATTGACTTTTTTCTATCGCTACATGCGTAACTTGGTGGAAAACAACTACGTTTATATTGCTCAACCGCCGCTTTTTAAAATCAAAAAAGGAAATCACATCACTTATGCCTACAGTGATGAGGAACTAAACCGGACTCTCGATAAGATCGGGCGGGAAAAGATTGAAATTCAGCGTTACAAAGGGCTTGGAGAAATGAATCCAGAGCAGCTTTGGGAAACCACCATGGATCCAGCTAAGCGTACTATTCTGCAGGTAACCATGGAAGATGCCCTCTTAGCAGATGAACTGTTTACGATTCTCATGGGGGATAAGGTAGAACCCAGACGCGAATTTATCGAGCAGCATGCCAAGGATGTTCGCAATCTGGATATTTAAACTTAAAATTTATGTTTAGCAAAAGGAGTGCTCCTCAATGTCGATAGAAACACAGGGAGGCAAAATCCTACCGGTAGAGATTTCGGATGAAATGAAAAAGTCTTTTATTGATTACTCTATGAGTGTTATCGTTAGCCGAGCGCTGCCAGATGTGAGAGATGGGCTTAAACCCGTGCATCGGCGTATCCTCTACACTCTCCATGAATTAGGTATGACACCCAATAAGCCTTATTCCAAGTCCGCACGCCTAGTCGGAGACTGCATGGCGAAATTTCATCCTCATGGCGATAGTTCGATTTATGATGCGGTGGTTCGCATGGCACAAAACTTTGCCAGCCGCTATCCGCTAATTGACGGACATGGGAATTTCGGGTCCGTCGATGGAGATTCCGCTGCAGCCATGCGCTATACAGAACTGCGGATGTCCAAATTGGCGCCTTATATGTTGGCGGATTTGGACAAGGACACGGTGAATTTCATACCCAATTACGATGAAAAACAGGACGAACCGACGGTTCTTCCAGCAAAATTTCCTAATCTTTTAGTGAATGGTTCAGCGGGAATTGCCGTGGGTATGGCGACCAATATTCCTCCCCATAATTTACGGGAGGTTATTGCGGGAACGATCGCCCTCATTGATCAACCAGACCTTGGTGTTGAAGAAATTATGCAGTTTATTAAAGGCCCTGATTTTCCCACAGGCGGAACGATTATGGGAAGCGTAGGCATCCGCAGCGCCTATCTCACCGGACGGGGAAGCGTTAAAACCAGAGCCAAAGCCGAAATTGAGCCGATGGAAAAGGCAGGAAAGAACCGGATCGTGATCACTGAGATCCCTTATTTAGTCAACAAGGCTAAATTAGTGGAACGTATTGCAGAATTAGTTCGGGAGAAGAAACTGGATGGCATTACGGATCTCAGGGATGAGTCCGACCGTACGGGCATGCAAATCGTGATTGAACTTCGTCGGGATGTTAATCCACAAATTCTTTTGAACCAGCTTTATAAACATACTTCCATGGAAGAATCTTTTGGGATCAATATTTTGGCCCTCGTCGATGGTCGTCCCAAAATCCTGAATCTCAAGGATGTCCTCTATTACTTTATTGAACACCAGAAAGAAGTCATTGTGCGGCGGACCCGTTTTGACCTTAATAAAGCGGAAGCGGAAGCCCATATTCTGGAAGGATTGCGCATTGCCCTCGATCATATTGATGCCATCATCGAAACCATTCGTTCTTCGCAAGATGAGGCAGATGCCAGACAAAACCTCATGAACCGTTTCGCCCTTAGTGAAAAACAGGCTCAAGCTATCGTTGATATGCGCCTTAAACGGCTTACCGGATTAGAAAGAGAAAAGCTGGAAGCAGATTACCAGGAAATCCTAAATAAAATTGCTTACTTTAGAGCCGTTCTGGCTTCTGAACAGATGGTTTTAGAAATTATAAAATCTGAGCTTAAAGAGATTAACGATAAATTTGGGGATGAGCGACGTACAAAGATTTCCATTGATGAGAGTCATATGAATGTAGAGGACCTCATTGCTGAAGAAGATGTTGTGATCACGGTCACGCATAACGGTTATATCAAGAGGCTTCCCCTGAACACTTACAAAAGTCAGCGCCGTGGGGGCAAAGGGATACACGGGATGGCCACAAAAGAAGAAGATTTTGTAGAGCATCTCTTTATTGCCACAACACACCACTATCTTCATTTCTTCACATCCCAAGGCAAAGTCTTCCGCCTGAAAGCTCATGAAATTCCCGAAGCGAGCCGCATAGCTAAAGGTACGGCGATCGTTAACTTATTAAGCATCAATTCCGATGAAACCATCACCGCCGTTATGGCTATTCGCGAATACAGCCCAGACTTTTCTTTATTTATGGGAACTCGCCATGGCATCGTGAAAAAGAGCCGTATGACCGAATTTAATTCATCGCGCCGGGATGGCTTAATTGCTATCAACCTTGATCCGGGAGATGAATTGATCGGAGTACGCTTAACGAATGGAGAAGGGGATATCATCTTAGCTACTGCCGATGGCATGAGCATCCGTTTTCCGGAAAAAGATGTCCGTGAAATGGGCCGATCCGCCCATGGCGTACGAGGAATTAGCCTTGCTCAGGATGATCAAGTGGTAGGTATGGATGTGGCCGTAGCCGGAGGGGATGCTCTGTTCATGACAGAAAACGGATATGCTAAAAGGACGGATCTAGAAGAATATCGGGCACAGGGCCGTGGGGGCAAAGGGATCATTGGAATGCGTGTCACCTCGAAATCAGGCAGGTTAATCGGTATCAAAGTGGTTCAGCCTGAGGATGAGCTGATGGTTATCACTGCAGACGGCGTGGTCATGCGCCAAGAAGTTAATGGCATCTCCAAGCAAGGCCGTACAGCCCAAGGGGTAATGGCCATTCGTACAGGAGAAAGCCGGGTTGTATCCATCGCCAAGGTCGTTAATAAAGACGATGTTGATGAAGGTCTTGACTCCGATGAGCAAAATTGACAAAGACAAATCAAGGTGTTACCATGACTTTAATTGACATTGTTAGGGTATGAGGAGGATAAATATGTTGGAAATTGGATCATGGAAGGTAAAGACAGGATTAGCGGAAATGCTTAAAGGGGGAGTCATCATGGATGTGACTACCCCTGAACAAGCTAAAATAGCAGAAGAAGCGGGAGCCTGTGCCGTCATGGCTTTAGAGAGGGTTCCATCAGACATCCGTGCGGCAGGAGGGGTCGCCCGGATGGCTGATCCAACCATCATTCAGAGGATTATGGACGCAGTGACAATTCCAGTCATGGCCAAGGCTAGGATTGGACATTTTGTTGAAGCACAAATCTTGGAGGCTTTAGGTGCAGATTATATTGATGAAAGTGAAGTGCTGACTCCAGCCGATGATCTCTATCACATTAATAAACATGACTTTAAAGTTCCGTTTGTCTGCGGTGCCCGTAACCTGGGCGAAGCATTGCGTCGAATTGGTGAAGGGGCAGCAATGATTCGTACCAAAGGAGAGCCTGGAACAGGAAACGTCGTTGAGGCTGTTCGCCATATGCGTACTGTTATGAGTGATATTCGACGTTTGAGCAGTATGCCGAAGGAAGAACTGATGAGCGCTGCCAAGGAAATGGGAGCACCCTATAACCTCGTTGTATATGTTGCTGAAAATGGCAAGCTTCCAGTCGTTAACTTTGCGGCTGGTGGCATTGCGACCCCCGCAGATGCGGCTCTGATGATGCAGTTGGGAGTGGATGGCATTTTTGTGGGTTCAGGCATTTTTAAATCCGGCAATCCGCAAGCCAGAGCCAAAGCCATCGTTTTAGCAACGACTCATTACCAGGATGCAAAAGTTTTGGCTGAGATTTCTCAAGACCTCGGCGAAGCGATGCCAGGGTTGGAAATTGCCACGATTGCCAGTACGGAACGGATGCAGGAACGGGGCTGGTAATCCGTGAAAACAAAAGTAGGCGTTCTAGCTTTGCAAGGGGCTTTTAGGGAACACCGGCGTGCGTTCGAAAGTTTGAATTGCGAAGTGGTAGAAGTCCGCAAACCGGCGGATTTGCAGGGGATTCAGGGTTTGGTTTTTCCCGGTGGGGAAAGCACCACGATGGGAAAACTTTTGTACAACGATGGTCTTGGTGATAGGATCAAAGAACTAGCGGCTCAGGACATGCCAATGTTCGGAACCTGTGCAGGGATGATTCTGTTGGCTAAGTATATCAATGACAGCGACCAATATCGGCTCAACTTGATGGACATAACCGTGAAACGCAATGCCTTTGGTCGTCAGATAGCGAGTTTCGAAGCCGATATTACTATCCCTGCCTTAGGGAATGATCCTGTGCGTGCCGTCTTTATCCGGGCTCCTTATGTTCAGGAAGTTGCACCGAACGTTGGCATCTTGGCTGAACACGAAGGCAAAATCGTCTTTGTGCGTCAGGGTAACATGATTGCGAGCGCTTTCCATCCTGAATTGACTCCGGATAAACGGGTGCATCAGTATTTCCTGAATATCATTTCAGAATACCAATAGCCTGAAGTTTGGGCATGGGGGGTTTACCGTGTTAGATCTCAAATTTGTACGCAGCAATCCGGAACTTGTCAAAGAGGCTTTAGCTAAACGTCATGCCTCGATCAGTCTTGATGACTTCTTGAGACAAGAAGAAGAGCGGCGCAAGGTTTTATTTGAAGTTGAGAATCTGAAAAGTCGACGCAATTCCGTATCCGAAGAAGTGGGTCGAAAGAAGAAAAACGGTGAAGATACCGAAAGTCTCATTCTCGAAATGCGGCAAGTAGGCCAACAAATCAAGGCTTTAGAAGACAAGTTGACTGCGATTGAACAAGCGATGGAAGCCGTGCTCTTTGAGATTCCAAACATTCCCCATGCCAGTGTGCCCGTTGGAACGGATGAGCAGGCGAATGTGCTGGTTCGATCCTGGGGTAAGCCATATACCTTTGACTATCAACCATTAGCTCACTACGAAATCGGTGAGAAATTGGATATCTTGGATTTTAATCGGGCCGGTAAAGTGACAGGTGCGCGCTTTACGTTTTATAAGGGCTTGGGTGCCCGCCTGGAACGCGCATTGATCAGTTTTATGTTGGATCGCCATACGGCCAAAGGGTATGTGGAGATTTTCCCCCCCTTTATGGTACATCGCAATTCCATGATCGGAACGGGTCAGCTGCCTAAGTTTGAAGAAGATGCCTTTAAGGTAGCGGGAACGGATTATTTTTTGATTCCGACGGCTGAAGTTCCAGTAACGAATATGTACCGGGAAGAAATTCTGGATGGCCAGAGCCTACCGATTCGCCATTGTGCTTACAGTGCCTGTTTTCGGGCAGAAGCAGGGTCGGCGGGACGCGATACCCGAGGACTCATTCGTCAGCATCAGTTCAATAAGGTAGAGCTTGTGAAATTTTCCTTGCCGGAAAATTCGTATGACGAGCTAGAAAAGCTGACACAGGATGCCGAGTCTATCCTTCAGGATTTAGGGCTGCCGTACCGTGTAATGGCGCTGTCCACTGGGGATTTAGGGTTCAGTTCAGCCAAAACCTATGACTTAGAAGTTTGGCTTCCCAGCTTCAATACCTACCGGGAGATTTCCTCATGCAGCAATTTTGAGGATTTCCAAGCCCGGCGAGCCAATATTCGTTTCCGGCGCGAACCCAAAGCCAAGCCGGAGTATGTCCATACGTTAAATGGCAGCGGTCTGGCTATCGGACGTACGGTCGCAGCGATTTTAGAAAACTATCAGGAAAAAGATGGCCGTGTGCGCGTTCCCCAAGCACTTCTGCCCTATATGGGTGTAGAGTATATCGGTTAATAATCTAATATGTTCTATTAGGTCTTAATGCGGTTTTCTCTAAGTTTCATCCAAGCATTCTCATTGTCACTTTATAAAGAATGTGCTATACTTTCATTCGGTTATCGATTCGGAGGGGTGTCCGAGTGGTTTAAGGAGCCGGTCTTGAAAACCGGTGACTCCGCAAGGGGCCGTGGGTTCGAATCCCACCCCCTCCGCCAGAATTTACGCAAAATGAAGTGGGATTCGAACGGGCGGAAAAGAAAATGCGACCTATGGAAGCATTTTCCCGCCCCGGCGTGATAGCGAGCCGCAGGCGGAGCGGAGCGAATCCCACCCCCTCCGCCATAACAGAGGCCAGAAGTCAGAGGCCAGAAGCCGGAGGGTAGAAGGCATTACAGAGGCCAGGAAAAAGTATGCGGCTCAGTTGATCAGAGACATGTAGGTATTTTCGAATGTTTTGCTTGGCCTCGTAGCTCAGGTGGATAGAGCGGGGGTTTCCTAAACCCTGTCTTGCGGGGGTTCGAGTCCCTCCGGGGCCACCATTATTGAGGTTGAAATGCTACACCAAGATTGGATGCGTCTAGCGCTGGAACAAGCCCATAGAGCCGCTAAGTTGGGGGAAGTGCCCATCGGGGCGGTGGTAGTCCAGGGTGATGAGTTAATCGCCGTGGCCCACAATGAAAAGGAAACGCGGCATGATCCGACCGCTCACGCAGAGGTGCTCGCGATTCAACGCGCTGCAGAGCGCTTAGACACTTGGCGGTTGGCGGATACGACACTCTACGTTACGTTGGAGCCCTGTCCAATGTGTGCAGGGGCGGTCATTCAGGCACGTGTGCAACGTTTGGTGTTCGGAGCTATGGACGCTAAAGGCGGCGCAGCGGGCTCTGTGATTAATGTCCTGGATGTTAACCGCTGGAACCACCGAGTTGAGGTGATCGCCGGAGTTCTAGAGGACGAATGCTCCGAGATTCTCAAAGATTTTTTCCGGAAGTTTCGCGGATCGGTCGACCTATAGTGAATGATCCAGCGTTCTTCTTTAATACGTGGAGAGATGGCTGAGTTTGGTCGAAGGCGCTCGACTCGAAATCATATTTTTGAGGCCGCGCCGGTCACAATTATACATGGAGAAGTAGCGAAGTGGTTGTAACGCGCCGCACTCGAAATGCGGTTGTCACGTTAGTGGCACGTGGGTTCGAATCCCACCTTCTCCGCCATACATAGCGCGCAAACCCGCATGAACACTGAAGTTTATGCGGGTTTTTTCATGCCCATATCAAGGCGGAAAAACAATTCCCTATCTAAGTGTTATCAAATGTTATCCGGATTGTTATCAAAATCCAGCATTTTATCATTAAAAGAAAATTACGATATCAGAAATTTGCTGTAAAAATGTTATCAAACTATGCAAATGGCTATAAAAGGCCATGGGAAGAAACGACCGCCCCATTTCTTGAGACGATTTGGATATTCTCCGGCAATAATATCGAAGTCATAAAAAGAGCGACTGTGCCAGCATTGAGCAGGCGGTGACTGAACCCGCAAAATCCACGGATATTGCAGCGGATGAGGCCACCTTGTACCGGTTAAAAATCTGGTTTTATGGGCAACTGCTGTACCTGCTGGGTAGCGCTTCGAGCCATTGCCCTCTGTCTGGGACAAACCCCTGTGGAGGAGTCGTCCGTCCCTTCACCCTCTGCACACCAAAGAATCGGATACTACGTTGGCCATGCGCCAGGGTGGCTGGCGAGAATTGTCCGTCCCATTGCCAATTCAAATTTATGGGTACATACCCGTTCTGCATTCTTGTCCGCAAACACCTGAGGTAGACTGAAAATGGAAGTTTACCTTGAAAGGAAGGTGTTTTTGGATGAAAAATCAGAGGAAAGCCGAGGAAATGGCCGCTGAACGCGTCCAGCTTTTGTCACCGCTGCTGACGGAGGGACTCGATGCGGCCAAAGCCCGGGAAATCAAGGCACACCTATGCGCGGAGCATGGGTTCTCGGAAAGGACGTTGCGTCGGTATCTGGCCAAGTACCGTCAGAGCGGCTTTGTTGGGTTAAAACCTAAAGGCAAGGGCCGGACACCCACGGAAGCGATTGCTCCGAAACTGCTCGAACAGGCGATACTCCTGCGTCGGGAAGTCCCAAATCGCAGCGTTGCACAGATCATTCAGATCCTGGAGTGGGAAGAATTGGCACAGCCTGGCGAACTCAAACGCTCTACGCTCTAGGCGATAAACAACCCCTGCGGTTTGTCGAACCGGAAGTACTCGCGAGTGCGTTTTTGCATAGCGAACCCCGCAAGGTGGACAAGTCGGGTTGCCTTAACTTCATGGGCAAAAAGTATGAAGCCGGACTTCCCTTTATCGGGTGTACCGTGGACGTGGTCTATGATCCGGCGGACATGACCGAGCTGACCCTTGAATACGAAGGTCATACCCCGTGGAAAGTCCACGAACTCGTCATCGGAGAGCGCGTCGGCAAACGTCCGGCCTTGCCGGAGCCTATGCAGCCGCAAAGTGCTGACTCATCGAGGCTGCTTGGAGCCGCTGAGCAAAAAAGCCGGCAGCGCCGTGAGCGCCAAACGCCAGCCCTCTCCTTCCGCACCGTGCACAAGGAGGGCTCAAGTGATGTTTGAAGCCTTCTACGGACTCAGTCGCGCACCGTTTTCACGAGACATTCCCACGGGTGAACTCTACGAATCGGTCTTGCTGGACGAGACGCTGGGGCGGCTTGAATATGCCGCCGAACGAAGGTGGTTCGCCGTGGTCACCGGTGACTGTAGGACGGGAAAAACCACGACGATTCGCCGTTATGCCCAAACCCTAAACCCGTCAAAATTCAAAGTGCTTTATCTATCGGACTCCAAGCTCACGCCCCGACATTTCTACAAGGGCCTCTTGGAACAACTCGGCTTTGAATCGAAGTTTTACCGTGGGGATGCTAAACGTCAGTTACATCGGGAAATTGAGCTGATGCGAGGGATTCAGCATCTGCAACCGGTCGTGGTCGTGGTCGTGGACGAAGCTCATCTTCTGGACCGGGAGATGCTGGAGGAAGTTCGCTTTCTCCTCAATATGAAGATGGATGCCGAGAGTCCGATGGCACTCATCCTCGTCGGACAGAGTGAACTCTGGGATCGGCTGCAGCTTCAGGCTTATGCTGCGATTCGGCAGCGGATCGACCTGCAATGCAAGCTAACCCACTATGATCGGGCCGATGTTGAGGCCTATATAAAACGGCACTTAGCGTATGCGGGTGCAACCCACGACATTTTTTCAGACGGAGCCATCGACGACATTTACCGTTTCTCCAGCGGTGCCGCCCGACTCATTAACAAAGTCGGTACGCACTGCCTCATGTATGGCGCTCAGAACGGTCACCGGATTATTGATGATCGCATGGTCAAACGGGTGATTGAGGGGGAATTGTCATGAAGCGCCTCGAAGACTACT
>JAJZPA010000230.1 GCA_021811425.1 Bacillota bacterium
GGGGAAATGGACGCGGACAGGGATCGATTGCTGCAAGTGTTCATCAATCTCCTTGACAATGCCCTGCGCCATACGTCAGCCGGACGCACAATCAGGGTCGAAGCGGAGAATCGGGCCAACGAGACCCGATTCATGGTACGCGACGAAGGGGAAGGGATTTCAGCGGAGGCCCTACGACATATTTTTGAGCGCTTTTATCGTGTCGACAAAGCCCGGTCACGCAAAGAAGGCGGTATGGGCCTAGGCCTTGCCATCGTCAAGCAGATCGTGGAAGCACACGGCGGCACGATCAAAGTTGAGAGCGAAGTGGGGAAAGGGACAACCTTTTGGCTGGAGATTCCGCACAGCAACCGAACGGCGACATGAAGAAAGATGGTAAAGCGGTGAAAGTGGTTAGCGAGGCGGTAGAAAGTGGATGAACGCAAGGGATAGCGAGCAGGAATAAAGCAATATTAGTCGAAATACTCCCCTTAAAGGGGGGAGCGGTTTGTTTGCAGCAGTTTGGGCGGTTGCGCTGGTCGGAATGGAAGCCTATCCGGTGCGGGTTGAGGTGGATGTTGCTAATGGCCTACCGGCCTTTGATCTCGTGGGTTTGGCCGCCACGGAGGTGCGGGAGTCACGGGATCGGGTACGCTCGGCTTTGCGTAATTCGGGATTTGAGTTTCCTCTGCAGCGGGTGACGGTCAACTTAGCTCCGGCCGATTTGCGCAAAGAGGGCTCAGGGTTTGATCTAGCCATCGCTATCGGGATCTTGACGGCTGTTGGCGCATTGGAGCAAGCGACAGTGAGTCGGTATGCCTTCATCGGTGAACTTTCCTTGGAAGGGGTTTTGCGTCCCGTGCCAGGGGTGTTGACCATGGCCTTATCCCTTGATGCCTCCTGGGCAGAAAGTGAACTCGTTTATGAACGCCCACTTGTAGAAGTGGGCGTTTCGGACGTGGATCAGGCCGAAATGGCAGGAGATAGATCGTTTCGGCTGATTGTAGCTCCGGAAAATTTAGCGGAGGCGCACCTGGTGAAGGGGCTACAGAGCTTCACGGCGGCGACGCTTTCTGAACTGACCCGGGTTTTGCAGGCGGGAGGAGGATTTGAGGAGTATCCGCTGCCTAAGGTGTCTGACTTGACTCCCGCCGAACCAGGGGTGGATTGGCTAGATATCTGCGGCCAGTATCAAGCGAAGCGAGCTTTGGAAATCGCGGCTGCAGGGGGGCATAATGTGCTTTTGGTAGGGCCGCCGGGTTCAGGGAAGACGCTTTTAGCCAAGGCTTACCCAGGTATCCTGCCGATCTTGAGTGAACAAGAGAGCATGGAAGTGACCCAGCTTTACAGTGCAGCCGGGCTGTTGAAGATGAATGGCCAGTTAATGGTTGAGCGGCCTTTTAGGCATCCGCACCATACCGCAACTTTGACAGGCATAGTGGGCGGGGGAAGGGAACTCCGTCCTGGCGAGCTGAGCCTGGCTAACCATGGGGTTTTGTTTTTGGATGAACTGCCTGAGTTTCCCCGTCAGGTCCTGGAGGCGCTGCGGCAGCCCTTGGAAGATCGATCCGTGAGCTAGAAGATGGACAAAGCCCAATCATGTCTGGGGAATGTGACAATATAGGCTCGTGTAACATTCGTATGAATTAAATTAATAAGAAGGTCTAATCTTTTCCAAGCCAAATTGTTCTGCATACCTGTTATACAAAAGCAAACTAAATCTACCCTCTTTTTGTGCACTGGGCTTGACGTCAATCAGAAACTGTTTCTTAGCACTTGTCGATAATCTACCGAAATCATACCACGTATAATTTTCCATTTTTCACCTCATATATATGATAACACTTATTATGTATTTTGTCAGATCAATATTAAGCTTTTTTTATCAGTTTTGGCTATAATAGGAGATTATTATCCATCAGCAATTACACTTTTGCTTCGATTATATGACGAACCCCCATCCTCCAGCTTTATGGTTTGGTGGAGGTTAGATTAGGAGGGTAGATTTCGGGTTGAAAAATATTAAGAAAATTTTACGGAGCATCTGCTGAATAACGGCAGATGCTTTTTTATGGACATGGCATATGCTAATAGAGAATAAAGTTAATTTCGTCAATATGTGATTGATGGATGAGATTGAAACTAGGAGTGGGCAGAATGGACGAGATAGAGATTTTGAAACAGGATATTTCAGAAATCAAAGAGACCGTAAGAGATGTTGCGGATACGGTTAATGATATGCGCGTGTTCTTGGCCGGGAATTATCTGACCAGAATGGAGTTTGAAAAATATGTGGATAGTGAGAAAACCAGCCGACGCTGGTGGGCGGGGTTCGTTATTGCGGCGGCCAGTCTGATGATGGGGATTATCGCCTATCTGACACATTAAGCGTTCGTTTATCCGAGTTACCAGAACCTGGGGATTTATGAACTCCTTTAATTTTGTGATGTGTATTTATGCCATAGTCATAGTATAATGAGAAGCGAAATCGATGGCTTAATCGGGAGACGATGTAAACGATGATATTTTTTGAATATGGGCAAAAAGAAATCAACTACTTAAAACACAGAGACAAGAAGCTCGGCGCGGCTATTGAGAAGATAGGCCTGATAAAGCGTGAAATTACTCCTGATCCGTTTACAGCACTCGTCTCGAGTGTTGTTAGTCAGCAGATTTCTAATAAGGCTGCAGCTACGGTATGGAACCGATTGCAGACGTTGCTAGGGAACATTACACCGGAAAGTATTGCTCAGACGGAGCGGTCTGCAATTCAAGGCTGTGGCATGTCTGAGAGGAAAGCCGGATACATCAAGGGCATAGCGGATGCCGCGACTTCGGGTATTGTAGATTTCAACGGTCTTTATACTTTGACCGATGAGGAGATTATAAAGAAGGTATCCTCGCTGCGTGGGGTAGGTGTTTGGACTGCGGAAATGCTGCTTATTTTTTCACTCTGCCGTCCTGATGTGGTAAGCTATAAGGATTTAGCCATCTGTAGAGGAATGATGAACTTATACGGGCTCGATGAATTTCCCAAGGAAACGTTTGAGCGATATAGAAAGAGGTATTCGCCTTATGGTTCAGTTGCTTCATTGTATCTCTGGGCGCTTTCGGTGAGCTAGGTAATACGATCATAAACGATCAAGATGGGCTAGAAGTTGGATTGCGGGTGGAACGCGGGATAAAGCTAGAGATAGAGTGTCAATTCAGGTAAGGGAGAGAGATGTGAGATGGGACTGGAAGAACTGGGGTTTGCTTCCGCGAGTGAATTGGCAGGTAGGATTCGGACAAAGGAAATCTCACCGGTGGAGGTCGTAAAAGGCTTCCTGGAGCGGATCGAACGCTATAATCCGCTCGTCAATGCCTATTGTACAGTGGCGGCTGATGAGGCTTTGGCCGCCGCAGAGAAGGCGGAAAAAGTCCAAATGCAGGGTGGGAAGCTTCCGCCGCTGCTCGGGGTTCCGGTCGCCATTAAGGATTTGACCCCGACACAAGGGCTTCGGACCACCTATGGTTCGAAGATTTTTGCCCATCATGTGCCCAAGGAAGATTCTGTGTTCGTGAAAAGAGTGAAAGCAGCCGGAGGAATCATCCTCGGAAAGACCAATACCCCGGAATTCGGACATACAGGGATCACAGATAACCTGCTCTTTGGCCGGACGAACAATCCTTGGGATACCTCACGAGCTTCGGGAGGCTCAAGTGGGGGTTCAGCTGCAGCGGTTGCCGCAGGTTTGGCTCCTTTGGCGGAAGGGAGTGATGGGGGAGGTTCGATCAGGATCCCGGCTTCATTGTGTGGGGTTTATGGGCTGAAGGCGACCTTTGGCCGAGTCCCCTTTGACACGGGTCCGAATGCTTTTTCCGCTTCAATGCCCTTTTTGCACCACGGTTCGCTGACGCGAACGGTGGAAGATGCGGCACTCCTTTTGGATATCGTCCAAGGACCCGATGCCTCTGACCCGTATTCTGTGCCGAAAAGCCGCGAGTCTTATCGATGGCTATCCTCGGATGTTGCGGGTCTGAAAATCGCCTATAGTCCCAACCTGGATTATTTTGAAATCGACTCAGAAGTGGCAGCAGTGACCGGCGCAGCCGTTAAGAACCTTGAAAATGTGGGTGTGAGTGTGGAAACGCTGAGCCTCGGGTTTGAGGACGGACAGGAGCGGATAACGAAAACTTTTACTCAGCTTTGGGCGGTATATTATGCAGCTTATTATGGACATTTCCTGCCACATTGGGAACAGGACAT
>JAJZPA010000231.1 GCA_021811425.1 Bacillota bacterium
GATCTCAAATGAGAAATATACCTATGCAGATTACCTAACCTGGCCGGAAGATGAGAGGTGGGAGATCATTGACGGAGTGGCTTATATGCAAGCAGCCCCAACACCTACCCATCAAGAAATACTTATGGAATTAGCTAGACAAATAGCTAACTATTTAACCGGAAAACCTTGCAAAGTCTATCCTGCGCCATTTTGTGTAAGGTTAACGAAGGATGACGAAAGGAAAAATGAGGGTATTACAAAAGTTGTTGAGCCGGATATTACCGTAGTTTGTGATAAATCCAAAATTGATGAAAAAGGCTGTAATGGGGCACCTGATATGATCATTGAAATAGTTTCCCCGTCTTCAACAAAGAGGGATAGGTTTATAAAGTTCAATGCGTATGAAAAGGCCGGTATCAAAGAATATTGGATTGTAGAACCAGATGTGAAGATCGTTAGCGTTTTTGTACTTCAACATAACGGGAGTTATGGAAGGCAAAACGTATACTCAGAAGAAGATCAGATTCAAGTAAATCTTTTCCCCAACCTCACAATAGATTTGAAATCGATTTTTGTAAATATTTGATCTGTACCCATTACGTTCATCCGCGCATTATCCCATCGACAAGTAGAGCATTTTTTTGGAAGGAGTTTGAATTATGGAAGCATTGTCGCCAAGAGAACGTGTGTTATTCGCCATTGACAAGAAGGAAACGGATCACTTGCCAATTGACTTTGGCGGTAGGGTTTCCGGAATTGCTTTGAGCGTTTATGCAGAGATGAAAAGGATACTGGGGGTCGGTGCACCGCTCCAAACGTTCAGTACCCGTCTCCAGACGGCCCTTGTAGATGAAGAGGTTCTTCAGCTTTTCCGGGTCGATACTCGGCATATCCGACCAGCTCCGGCTGTGTCATGGAATCTCAGTCGGGAAGAGGATGGCAGCTATAGGAATGAATGGGGTATGAAACTGGTTAAACCCGATGACAGTTTCTATTATGATTTTGCCGATGCCCCTCTGGCCGGGGCGAGGATTGAGGACTTGTCTGCCTATCAATGGCCTGACGGTCATGACTTATCGCGGGCGGAGGGGAAAAGGGAAGAGGCCCGGGCACTGACCCACGACGGTACGTATGCCCTCTTCACCGGCTTTAAGGGGGTGTTCGAACGGGCATGGGCTTTGCGCGGCATGGAACAGTTCTTTATGGACATGATTGCAGACCGCGATTTTGCTGAGGCTTTACTGGACAAGGTTTTGGAAGTGCAGAAGACTATCTACGGACCTTTCCTAGAAGCTGTGGCGCCCTATTTAGATGTCGTAACTTATACCGAAGACTTGGGGACTCAGACTTCTCCTTTGATATCCCCCAAGACTTACAGGGAATTGATTAAACCACGCCATGCCGAATGGATCAGGTTCGTTCATGAAAAATGTCAGGCCCGGATTGCTTTTCACTCGTGCGGCAGGGTCATAGAATTTTTGCCGGATTTTATAGACTTAGGTGTTGAAATCATAAATCCGGTTCAAGTCTCGGCGGAAGGAATGGATCCGGAAGGCCTGAAGAAAAACTATGGAAAACATTTTTGCTTCTGGGGAGCTTTAGACACGCAACAGCTGTTGCCGACTGCCACCTTGCCTGAAATTGAAGAAGCGGTGAAGCGGACTGCGGCCACATTGGGAGAAGGAGGCGGCTACATTTTTGCGCCGGCTCACAACATACAGCCCCTGACGCCGCCAGAAAGTGTGATCAAAATGTTCGAGGTTGCCAGGGATATTTAAGAATCGAGAACACCCCTGCCACTTAATGGAGTGTAGGCGGGGGTGGGTTCAGGTGTGCAGAGTTTCAGTCTGTCCGGCTCCGCGCAACCTCGTGCTCAATGGCGAGGAAGGGCTGAGTGAAAAATTGCAATAAAAAAGCAGCCGGATTCCGGCTGCTTCTGCTGAGCTATTCATTCATAGTTTCATTTGCAGCATGATGGGCATTCGCTTTTGCCACCAGATCAGGAACCATCTCAATGAGCTTTTCCAAACTGCCTGCTTTTTTGATGGGTAAAAGTTGTACTTGATCTCCTTTGATTACCAGGACTGCTGATGGAGCCATCCTCGCGCCTGTACCAGCGCCGCCGCCGGTCCCCTGGGAGCCTTTTTCATCTGTTCCGCCTCCGCCGCCTGTACCCAGACCAAAAGAGATATCGATAAAGGGGATAAGGGTTGTTTCGCCGACTGTCAAGGGCTCACCCACAACGGTTTTGGTTTTGATGAAATTCTCCAGTTTTTCAAAGATGTTATTGATGTTTTCACTAATACTAAAACTATCTGACATATTGAAACCCTCCTTTGATTTTACTTCTGAAATTAGAGATGAATATATTTCTAATTGGTTGGGTGATGAGGAACCTTATCATAACTAGTATTAGATAGGGCAGCCAGATCCTTCCGCCAATCAAAAATCTTCCTTCAACGATTTCCTCATCGAACACAGGTTGAATGTGAATATCATATCTGTTCAATAGAGGATAGAATTGACTATTAAAAGCATACAACAAGCCGGTATACATTGGGTCAATAAAACCTATCTTGGCTTGTATAGACAGTATTTTCGGCTGGCAGTGTTTGACAAGCTTGAGAATTGCAGAGATTGCTTTTTGGATAACGTTTCTTTTGAAGTATCGACCAAAGCTGGAAAGTCTTTTACTCCTGACAGTCTTTCTCTTTTTACTGGGTTCAGTTCCGGTCGATTCATTGTTATGGTTATTGGGGATGGTGCCCCTGTAGCTCTTGATTTTCTTATTAAAGCCAAAGATCGTAAGACCCATTGCCATGTTTGAATCAAAGCGTTTATAAAAATCCATCTTTACCCCGCCAAAAAGCCAGGATAGAGAGCCTTGGATCAGTGCTTCGTCAAGATATTCTCCGGAAACATAATAGTTGTAAGGGACAATGATAATAGTGCCCAGAACCAGGCCAATAACCAACAGAACATAACCCAAAATCGATAATAACATGTCGGTCTCCTCTTTACTCACAAATAATTTTTGGAAGTTACTTTGCCAGAAAAAACCGGGTGCCTTTAATCAGACCTTTGGACATTCTTAGCATGGCTGATGGAGCGGCCTTGACACCTTCTTTGACAAGCATATTGCTCGTCTTGAGCCCAGGTACATAGTCAAGGAACATTCCAGATGCCCGAAGATTTTGACGTTGGATGTCATAAATGATTTCGGTTGTGCTTTTGGCTGTCTTTCCGGCTGCCTTTTCCAGAATCAAGTCCTTTATTTGGTCCAGTTCTTCAGGTACACTGATATCGTAATTTGATTTATCATTAAGGTCCCAAAAGAGAAGTTTTAACTCAGTTAACTCTCTGCGGCATTCCCTGCATAGCTTTAAATGCTCCTCAACAAATAGCCTTTCAACCGGATCAATCGTACCTTCCAATAGGTCTTGGAGCAAAACCTTATCAAGTTTGCAGTCCACTTTTATCCCTCCCAGATTCCGTCTTCGACGATGCTGACCTTGACGGTTTTTCTAGCTCTATGTAGAAGAGTTTTCACCGTGCCGAGGGGCACATTCATGATTCTGGCGATCTCCTCATATTTCATTCCCTTCATGTGCCTGAGAAGCAGCGCCATACGCTCTTCCGGCGGTAGTTTCTTGATGGCGTTTTCCAGTGACTGACGCGTATCCTGATACAGGGTCGTGCTCTCGGTGTTGTTGGGAGAGCAGATCAGATCCTGAATCTCGTTTCCGGCGGCAACAGTCTGGTTAAGGGATACCGCTTCCTTCCTGTCTCGGACGAAATTCAGGCACTTATTGACTGTGATCCTTTTGACCCAGGGAAGAATGGAAAACTCCTCCTTGAAATTATCCATGGATTTAAGAATAGATATGAATACTTCCTGGGTTAAGTCGAGGGCATCCTCTTTATTATGGGTATAGTTGTAAGCGATGGTATAAACGTATTTGTTATACCGATCATAAAGAAGTTCCAGTCCCTGATGTTTATTCTTTTTGTATATTTTAAGGACAGCAGCATCTGAAACATCCAAGGCCTAGGACCATCCTTCATATAATTCTTTTTTGTAGGTTTGTTTATTAATACACAGGGTTTGGCAAAAAGTTTTAGCTGTTGCGCCTATATTGGAGAGTCGTTGGCAGCGATTGCCCAGCAGAGCCGTGCTATGTTGGGATTTGCCGCAGGGGGCTCGATCGTCTTTGATTATGGGAACAATAT
>JAJZPA010000031.1 GCA_021811425.1 Bacillota bacterium
GTCTTTGATCAAGTAAAATACAGCCAAGGCCGTGCCAATCACCAGACAACCATAGGCTAGTTTGGCAAAAAGGATATGCACCACCAGCCAATACGTGCCAAATGTCGGCGGAAGCGGTTGAATTTCCGGCGATGACAAGACGGCCATCCCAATCAGCAAAAATGCGCTGGGAAGCACCATAATTCCGGTAAACCGCAAACGGGGCCAGCGCAACTGAACCAACAAGTAAGCCAGAACCACAACCCAGACGTCGGAGGAATACACTTCATAACGGTGCATATACGGGCCGTGGCCCGTCTCCAACCAGCGGAGCAACAAGGCGGCGGTATGGGGTAAAAGGCCGAGAAAAGCCAAACGCACCGCCCACAGAAACTCTTGCGCACGATGAATGGAGACGGTTGCCGCCATATTGTCACTAAGCTGTTCCCCCGCCTCCCTGCTCCTGTTCCGGACCCATCCCCAGGCAAAGAGAACACTGGAAGCCGCATAAAAAGCCACGGCGAGCCATAATAGAATGATCTGGGTTTTAGTGTCCAAGCCTAAGTTCCCCCTCTTGTTCCGCTCCACTGAGAGCTTGCTTCAAATCTGTGGTGACGGCAGAAAAATGCCTATGAAAAGAGTTTTTAAAATGCTGGCTTCTTCCTTTAACACTGAGCCTTGCTTCTTGACCCTGTATAGCAATTGTAACCCATACTTCCCGGGGAATAACGAGAAAGAGTAAAAACAGTCCACTGATCCCAAGCCAAAATCCCGCAAGGATGACAAAATAACCTGGATCACGGGTCACTTCGAACATGAGCCAAGGCTTAACATGATCAAAGGTAATACTCCGGTCCCCGAAGCGTGCGCTTTCCCCCAGTTTCAGAACCTGCATCATTGCCGGAGATTGGCCCGCTTCCAACAGGGACAAGGCCGGGTTCTGAGGGGCATCCCCCTTCGTATCCGCTTCCTGGCCCTGCCAGACAAAATCCGGCCAAAAAGCAACCTGGAGACGAAGGGCTCCGCGGTCATTTCCGGGTAATGTAACGTCATCTTCGTTTCGGAAACCGCGGTCTGTCGGGATAGAATTGAGGCGTACCCGGACCCGCGCGAGTTCCCGGCCTCCTTCCCTGATGATCAACCCCGGGGTGTAGCCGTTGGCCTGGATAGCCATACTCAGCGAACCTTCAACAAATGCCTTTTGTGAATTCACGATCTGGTTTACTTCCTTACCTCCCTGTTCCAAGCCTACCTCCGCCGTCCATTCCTGCAATTTACCATCCGGTGAATAATCCAACCGGACTCTGTGCAAAGTGACTTTTTCCATGCTAAAGGACAGAAAACCGGGCTGCAATTCGGTAGAGCCGCCTTCCGTCAGGACGATTGGTTCCACGGTCCGTGCATAACCGCTCAACAAACCGCCCATGATGATGATCATCAAGGCCGTATGAAAGAGAGGCGAACCCCAGTAACCGAGCTGCCCCCTCCGGGCGTAAAGAAACAAAGGCTCACTATCAACGGTAGGGGGGGGGGAATCCCCGTTGGGGGTTATCACACGGTATCCCCTTCGTCGCAACGTATTGGCGCACAGCAAGCTGATTCTTTCCGGAGTCGATCCATCAGAATCAACTGCAAACGCAATTTCCGATCCATTTGCCGCACGTAGGCAACTGCTTTCATTCAAGGCACTCCTGCGCTTGGAAAACTTACGGGCCCGCAGGAACTGTCTTCCTGTACAAACCATCATATTCAGAAGAAGCATTAGAGCAGGGACGATCAGCCATGCACCGGCAAATACTGTCCGGGAGAAGACAATACCCCAAACCATGACCAAGCCTAAGATCACCATGAGCCACAGAGCCATACGGGTGGAGAAGAATACCCTATAGAGTTTGTCCACTATATTTCCCATAATTTACTCCACTATCCTTAGCCGCAACCAGCATGGTTACAATCGCTCTGTCTCCAGTTTCCGGGAGTCCTCCAGTTATAGATCTCCAGCCAGGAACCGGTATTGTACGGGGCCGGATCACTGGTTTGGGAAAGCAACCCTTCCCTGTAATACCCATGCGGGACTAACACATGACAAGACGTACAGCCCCTTTGCTTGTGCCTGGCGTGTAAATTATACCTGGAAGAACTGGAAAAACGCGATCGGGAAGTCACACTGCCCTGGTCAATGCCTGAACTATAGAAGTTATAGTCATGACAAATGAAACACAAATGATCCCCTGTATTGCTTCCTCCTGTACCCCCGATTCCCTCTCCCCCAGTGTTCGGGGTCCAAGGCGCTTTTAAGATATACCAATAGTTTGAGCCGTGCGGACCGCGCAGGTTCGTCACCCCCGAACTGTGGCAGTCTTCACAGTACATCCTGCTGGTAGCGTTCCATGCCTGCCCCGTCGAATCCAGGTTAGCGGTAAACTTCCCGTAATAGTAAGTCTGGCTGTTATAGGTAAACGTCGGCATCTTGCTCGTGCCTACCACCGCATGATAAGAAGGATTGTTGGGGTTAAACTCCCTGGGAATATCCGTTTCCTGAATGCTTCCCGTAAAGGTCGGAGGGTTGTTTTGCCAAGCATAGGAAGAATGACACTTGAAACAGAGCTGGTATTGGTTGACAATCGGCTTTTGAAAACTCCAGTTCTTTGTGGTGTCCCAATTATCCCATGTTACCCCACTGTAGCTGACCTCCACACCTGTCACATTGCGCAACGGGGGCGGAGCAGCGGGGGGAGCATTGTTTCCGGTAACCTGCTGTTCGTTGTGCGGATCATGGCAGTCCAGACATTCCGCATGGCGCTTGCCGCTGGCCTTCAAGGTAGCGTAGTCCTCGGTGTCGCTATGATTACCCGAATTGTAAAGGGTTGGATGACGGTAGCGGTCCGGTGAGGTCGTTCCGTTTCCTGTCTGGGTCAGATCCGTCTTGACATTGGGAGCGCTGGCAAACTGAGCGGGCGGGCTGCCGCCGTGGCACGATAGGCATTCCCCGTTCACCGTCGCCGTATCTTCAGGGTTTTTCTGCAAACGCGGATAACTGGAGCCATGCTCCACATGACAGACTTCACACCCGACGCCCTTTTGATAGTGAACTGAGGTGCGATAGGAAGTTTTATCCCAGCCGTTGCCGTTATTGCCGTTGTTCGTCGTGAAGTTCACAGACGGGAAGGTGATGGAATAAGGTACCAGCGTTGTCGTGCTGTGCTGGGCCACTGGCGGAGCGCCACTATGACATATTAAACAAAAGTCGGTCATAGTTCCGACCGTGGCATTAGGTGTCCCTGTTACCGTAGTGAAGGTTTTCTTTGTGTTGCTCGGATCAGACAGGTCTGAATAAGCCGCATTATCGCTCAGATGTTTAGCCCCCACGGTATGGGGCCCGTGACAACTGGAACACTCAACTTTAGCGCCAGTGCTGGAGGTAATATCATGGGTCGAACCTGTTAACGCAAACTCCGTTTGAATATTGCGGTTGCTCAGGGAATTGGCGGCGTTATTGTGGCAGACAAAGCATTGATTCTCCTCATTCTGATTAAGCAAACGACCATAAGATCCGGTATGTTTGTCATGGCACTGGGCACAAGTGATCTTCGTTCCGGAAACAGGGAGCAAGGCTGATTTGGTAATATCATAATGAACAGCGTTATAGCTTGTATGATCGCCCGCTGTATTCTGGTAATAGGTCGGCGTGAAGTTCCTGTTGACCGAGCCGTGGCACGCTAAACAAACTCCGTTTCCCTGAAAATACGTGTTTGTCCCGTCGCTCACCTTAAGCAAACGGGGGTAAAGAACTCCCTGAGCATCTTTGTCTCCATGCGGATTGTGACAGTCTGTACACTGCAGAACACTTTGAACTGAGGAATTTCCGGTATCCATCACCGGATGATAGGTGCGCGTCGGGCCGGTCTGGGCCAAAGCCGCCTTCACATTGTAACTGCTGCCCGAACCGTCGTGACAGGTGTAGCAGACTGCCGTCTGTGTACTCTTGTTAAGCAAAGATTTACCAGTTGCCGTGTGCGTCTGATGACAGGATTTACAGGCCGCGGTGTTGCTTAAGTAATTGCCGTGCGGATTAGAGAAAGGAGTCGTCCCGGTCGTGAACGTCCAATTGTACGCTTGGATCAAGGGCTTGCCCAAACTGTCTTTGACACCGGTGGTGACTGTTGCCGCGTATTTTGTGCTGGCCTGAAGCGGGGCGGTGGGCACAAATTTGGCCGTCCTACTCGGTGCATCATAAGTTATACTTTGGGCAGTTATCGTTTGCAGTTGGGGATTCATTATGACAAAAGTGGATGCGTTAATGGTCGTCGGGTCTATATCACTGTCGAATATAACCAAAATGGCTTTATTCAGTCCCACTGACGTGTCCCCTGTTATTGGCAGCGTATAACTGACGCTCGGTCCGAGCGCAGCCGCATAAACGCTAAAATTAAAGATCATCAGGTTAAATACAATTAAGGTAAGAGCAGCCAGCGCAAAGCATCCCCACCGGCAAATACGTTGTAACGGTTTTAGCCTGACTCCGGCTTCCTTTAGATTGCTCTCCACTGCCTTACACTTCCTTCTGCTTCTTGCCCGCTTTTTTCCCTGCTTCTTTCGGAAGATTCCCGCCTGTCCTGCTCCGTCTCTATTTCTTATCTCCCAGTTCTTATTCCTTATTCCTTCCTCTTATCTTCTATTTCTTATGGCAGTCTTCGCATACTCCCATACCATCCAGCCTTTTTAGTGTTGAGGAAATCTGGGTTTTCAGAGTTGAACCATCACCCGAAACTACGGTTGAGACGGTCGAATCAGCGGCTACCGTACCATGGGCATAATGACACGTCAGACAGACAATCTTATCCGTGTTATTTCTGGCTGTTCCTTCGAGCGGCAAGGTTGTCGCAAGGCTCTTACTTGAAGGGCTGACTCCAATGGCATGACGATAAGTGCCCGGTGTTCCGTACTGCGGAGAAGGCGGAGTTCCGCTTCCTCCTGACCCGGTGCCAGCCGCATAGTCCGCATGGCAACTCTGGCATAGGACTGTTGTGCCGCTTAGATACACAGAACTCTCACCTGACGTGGCACCGGCGGTCGCAGCCCCTGCCTGAACAGCCAAGTTAATGGTGATCACGGTATTCACACCGGTCGGCACGGTGATGCTCTTGTTCAGCATACGATAGTTTCCGGTATCATGTCCACTATGGCAGGTTGTACATCCGAGAGTCTGCTCCACATTGGCTCCCCCGGGGGCAGCACCCTTAGTCACCTCATCAACCTTGTGGGCTGAAGTGGTGGCAGCCCCGTTCCACACATCACCCTGCACGCCATTGTGGGCAAACGCTCCTCCTGCAGACCGGGCGTTCCCCCCACTGACTTTTGTATAACCATTTACCACATCATATTTAGAATTGGTTAAACCCTCATGACAGGTCATACAGACCGCCGTAGCCGTAGCCTGGCTCAGTAAGAACGGCGCCTGCGCGGTATGGGCGGTATGACAGTAGTGACAAAGGTCTGTATTGCGCTGATAATTGTCATGGGCATTCAAATCCGGAGGAAAAACGTTAACAGTTTTGAAGTTTGCACTATAATACGTTGTGGCGCCGACGGTCTCTTTGGCTCTCAAGCGGTAAATCACATTGGTGTAATTCGAAACCCCAGCGCCACTATTGGTATCCGTCCAGGGAGAGCTGCTGACATTGGCAGCGAGGCTGAAGACAACCCCCCCGTCCGTACTTTTCTCAAGATCATAACTTACCGTTCCTCCATTCGCAGGAGGAACCAGATCCCAGACCAGAATTATATTGCTTGTCGTCGAAGATTGCGCACTTATGGCTACCGTTACTCCCGCAATATCACGGGGAACCACAGCCTGGACCGAAGAAACCTGCCAAAGCACGCCAAAAGATGCTACGAATAGGCCGATGACGAAAATGCATATATTCTGCTGAATATATCTTCTACCCTGTGCCATCAGCCATCTCTCCCTACAATACCCCAACATGGTAAAATATTAAAATAATAAAATACGATTCGCTTCCAAGGATATGGATTTAATATCCGAATACTTGGATCCGGTTATTTTCCCTGTCTGTGACCAGTATTCTCCCCAGCTGGTCAATATAGAGCCCGTTCGGGAAGTTGAACTGGCCGTTGCCCACACCCATACCGCCAAATACCCACAGTTCATTTCCCGCTGCATCGAAAGCGCGTACAGTATGCAGGAATACGTCCACCACCAGAATGGTGCCGTCCTCCGTCACCGCGATTCCCCGAGGCAGAGTCAAAGGGCCGACCTTTCCTTGGGTTCCGTCAACCTTGAACAAATAACGTCCTTGGTTATCAAATATTTCAATCCTGCCGTTATTGGAATCTGCTACATAGATGTCACCTTTTTTATTCACCCACAACCCGTTTGGATACTGAAACTGGCCGTCACCCTTGCCTGCAGAACCAAAGTAACGTATTACCCGGCCATTGCCGTCCAAAACAATAATGCATTGATTACCCACATCGGCAATATAAAAGTTACCATCCGGGCCAACTTGAATTGCCGTTGGACGCACCACATCCCCGGACATACTGGCGGCAGGCAAGTGCAGCTTATCGGCAAATGATGGTAATTCTTCTCCCTTATCATTAAACACAAACACTTTCATCAGGTTCGGATCCGCAACATACAGTTTGTGGTCATGATATAGCAGGGCAAAGGGATAATTCAGTTTTCCCTGCCCAAAACTCAGAAGATGCTTGCCGTTGGGGCTGAATACCTGGATTTGAGAATTTCCTGTATCGGCAACAAACATCCGCCCATCCGGTGCCACAGTAACGGCAAGCGGGCGTTTAAATCCTTCCCCATAAAGAGCATACAGGAAATGGGGTGGACCCGATTTTATAACTTCCGCCGTTAAGGGCAAGCCTTTTGGTGTATGAAAAATTCGAACTGCCAAGAAACCACTGACACCAAGGACAATCAAAAGGACAATAATCCCAACTAATTTTAGTCTTTCTCTTTTCATCTGCCTCATCTTGACCTCCGCCCTCGGGTATAGACTTTATTTGCAGTCGAAGCTGCTCCAAACCTAGTAGTTGCTCGCCTTTCCCTTTTCGTGACAAGTCTCGCAAAGGCTCATATTCACCTGTCGTTTCTGAGCGGTGGAACGGGTTGTATCGCTGGTAGTGCCGCCGCTAAACTCATCATCTGTTCCATGGGCATAATGACAGGTGAGACATATGACTCTCCCCGTGGTGCCGGAAATGCTCTCAAACTTTAGCCCCCCGCCAGCAATGACGTTGGTGCCTCTGGCAGCGTCATCCCAAATCATCCCGACCTGGTGACGGTAGGCTGATCGGTATTGTCCAGTCAAGGTGTGTCCGGAACCCGTATTGGGCCCGCTAACAGTCGAAGTGTTATAATCCGTATGGCAGGCTCCGCAAAACTGATTGATCCCCTCGTTATAGGTGACAGTCTCGCTTGCTATAAGTTTATCGGCTACGTTCATGATGACGCGGATACCGGGAACATAGTCGGCTGTAACGACTGAGGCAGGCGCAATAGCCGGGTTGAAGGTTACAATCCCTGTGCGGTAGTCAACCGTAAAGCCCGTGGTTTGCGAAGTGGCGCCCACCTTGATTTTGGTGTCATTCGAGTATGGATACCCCTTGATCCAGTTTGCTATAGCAGCCTTGTAAGTCGTACCCGCTGTGACCACAGTTAAGACCTCACCCGTCACCTTGTTCTGCATGGCAATTCCGTTGGGATCCGGGGTGAGAATACGACTGTTGCCCCCTTGTCCGTGGGGAGAATGACAGGCAACACAGTTCAAGAGAATGTTCCACTTGCCATTCTTGTCCGGGAGCGAGTTTTTTTCAGAACCGCCCCAGGAAGCAGCCGTAGTGAGTTCTCCATACATATTGTGATTGGACAAACCGGTTTCAGTTCCTGTACCGAACAATCCTGCCGAAGTCTTAGTCCCTGTAGTACCGATTTGACCCACCTGAACATTATAGGTTGAGCCTATCGTGCCATCATGACAAGCCATGCAGGCCGTTGTGGAATCCACCCACTGCAAAAGATTCTCCCCGACCGAGGTATGCGTACGATGGCATGAAGCGCAAGCATCCGTATTAGCGGAATAATTGCTGTGAACCACTTGATGGCTGGGAGTGTCGAACTTAACTACGGGTGGAGTGGGCGACAGGTACCCCGTCTTGTTAATTCGCGGGTACTTCGTGCCGTGGCAATCATCGCATGAATAGGCATAAAAATGTCCGGCATGGCATGAATAGCAATCCCCTGGATTAGCAGGGTGCCCAACCGGTATGGTCATGGTAGTTCCCAGACTCGTTCCGGCGAGGCCGAAGAGGAAGACCATGCTCAGTAAGCTCACCAGCACAATCCGCTTCATACCCACTCCCCATCCCTTTCCATTTCATGCCTCGCTAGCCTTCACCAAGGTTATCCATCCTTTTGCAGGTAGAATAGTCAGTGCACCTAGGGTGTTTTACCCGCTGGATTCGAACCTGACATCTGGTTTTGAACTCCGGAAATAAGCTTTTTCAGACGGTCTGCCTCCGGTCCGGTCGGCTTTAACTGCAGGGCATGGTCCCACTCGGCCAAGGCATCCTTATAATCCTGTTTGACATGGAACAGGTAAATTCCATAATTATAATGACCCTGGTAAAAGTCAGGATATACTGTCACAACTTTTTTAAATGCTTCACCCGCCACGTCATCCTTACCCCCATAAAAAGCCGCCGTCGCCATGTCCACCATGACATTGGGATCTGCCTTAGTTTGTAAAACCACCTGATAATTGGAGATGGCTTTGTCTAAATAGGCCGGGGCATCATTGGGCGCTGCATCCAAAGCGGTTACACCTAAATCATAATAAGCATTGGCCAGTTGCAGCTGTGTGCTCACATCAGCCGGTTGACCGGCTAGCTTTTTCTCCAAGACATCCACCGCATTCTTCTGTTCTTTTAATTTGGCGTCACTTTGTCCCTGCTGGGCGCCAGTATTGTTCGTGACTACTCCCCCTTTTGAGCCTGTATTGTTTGTTGCTGCTCCTCCTTTTTTTGAGTATGAGTAACCGTAAGAGGCTGCACCCAAAAGACCTACGATCAACAGGCTGCCAATAACGAAGGCTGTTACCCTTTGTTTATCGAATAGAGACATCGGCTAGCACCTTCTTCTGTCCAAATTAATCTTTTTTGCATTTTCGTTTTGCTTCACAAATCAGCCATGGGAGAGGTGCCTGGCGGCACCTCTTTCATGGCGGTTGAGACAAAACTGGTCAAGTATTAGTAGTTACTGGAAGCTCCTTTTTGGTGGCAGGTTTCACAGACACTCATGTTCACCTGACGCTTTAACGCCGTGGAACGTGTCGCGTCACTCGTGGTGCCCCCGGCAAACGTATCATCCGTACCGTGCGCGTAGTGGCAGGTTAAGCACATCACTTTGCCCGTCGTCCCGCTCACGCTCTCAAACTTCAGGGTCGAAGTGATCGCGTGTGCCCCCCGCACTGTATCATCCCAGATCATGCCGACCTGATGGCGATAGGCTGAACGGTATTGTCCGGTCAAGGAATGCCCGGAACCTGTCTGCCCGACAACGGTCGAAGTGTTATAATCCGTGTGGCAGGCTCCGCAGAACTGGTTGACCCCGCTGCTGTAGGCCACAGCCTCGTTCACGAGAAGTTTATTGGTCACGTTCATAACGACATGGATACCGGGAACGTAGTCAGCTTTAACTACAGCGCCTGGCGCAATAGCCGGACTAAAGGTTACAACCCCTGTACGGTAGTTAATCGTAAAACCCGTGGTTTGCAAAACGGTGTCCACATAAATTTTGGTATTATCTGAGTAAGGGTACCCGGCGATCCAGTTGGCTTTGGCCGCCGTGTAAGTAGTACCCGCTGTGGTAACTGCCAGGGTTTCACCGACAACCTTATTCTGCAAGGCCCAACCGTTGGGATCCGCGCTGAGGATCCGGCTGTTCCCTCCCTGTCCGTGCGGGGAATGGCAGGCGGCACAACTGAAAGGCGTACTCCATTTGCCGTTGACATCAACGGTGGCACTGTTCTCCGAGCCGCCCATGGCTGCCGATGTGGTCAGCCCGCCCGTGACATTGTGATGGGACAACCCTGTCTCCGTTCCGATTCCAAACAATCCACCGGATGTCTTGGTAGCAGTATTGGCGATCTGCCCGCCTTTAACATTGTAGGTTGTGGTGACAGTGCCGTCATGGCAGGCCATACAGGCCGTGGATGTGTCTGACCATTGCAAGAGTTTACCCCCGACCGCAGTGTGTGTCGCATGGCAGGATGCACAGGCATCCGTGTTCGCGGAATAGTTGCTGTGAATCACTGAATGAGTAGGCGTGTCATACTTTACAGCCGGCGTAACTGGCGACGTATAACCCGTACCATTGGTTCCACCGGTTGCCGGAGTTCCGGCCGGTCCAGCCGTGCCAGCTTTCGGCAGTTCCGCGAAAGCAACCGCAGCAAAACTGAAGAGAAAAGCAACACTGAGAATCGTTAATAAGGCAATCCGACGCATCATTTTTACTCCTCCTTTCTTTTCGTTCCGAATAGTGGAATAGATTTGTGTGTTTTTCTCATATCTTTTTTCTCTTTCACCTCCTTTCCATGATTGAACGAGTTCACTTCCCTTGACTCTTTCAGAACTCCCCCTAGTTTTGATAAACTGCCAGACGTCCATTGACCGTATCGGTCACATAAATGCGGCCTTGATCATCAATGGTTAAACCGTTCGGCAATTGAAACTGATCATCGTTTGACCCCATGCTGCCAAACGAGACCACCGGTTCCCCTTTCATGTTAAACCCGATAACCTTGCCGGTGAGGTTGCTGACAACATAAATAATGCCCTTAGGGTCGACCCCGATGCCGCGGGGATTGATAATTTTAGGATTGGGGTTATCCGGAGTGCTGCCGTTAAACTGGAGCAGAAAGTTTCCCTGCTCATCAAAGACTTCGACGCGGTCATTGCCGGTATCGGAAACATAGATTTTGCCATTGGCGACAGCCAAACAGTTGGGAGAGGCCAATTCTCCCTCTTTACTCCCCTGCTTGCCGAAACTTAAGAGTTTGTTGCCATCCAGAGAATAGACCATGACCTGGTTTTTGCCCACATCGGTCAGGTAAAGCTTGTTGCCGCTGATTACCAATCCGGCCGGTTTACTGAAATCACCCTTATCCCCGAAATATTTGATAAAAGTCCCGTCCGGGGCAAAAACAGAGATATTGCCGTTATACAGGTCCGTCACGTAGATTTGTCCTTGTGAGTCTGCCGCGATTCCATATGGGAACCTAAGTTGCCCTGGTCCTTGTCCGTTGCTGCCGAAGACCGTCACGGGGTGCCCGTCATAGTCAAAAACCTGAATGCGTTGATTATTAGTATCAGAGACATAAATCCGCCGGTTAACCATGGTCATGGCCATGGGTTTCAGCAGAGGGGCATTCACATTGCCATAGATGGTCGTCAGCTCAGTGGGAGGTGTGGGAGTCGTGATATAAGGCACACGGCTGGTAATGGCTTTGATAGGATTGCTCTTACCCGCGAAGCTTAGACCGAACACCGCCACCTCCAGCAGCACAAGCACGATAGACCCTATGAAAACCGTGCGTTTGCGCATGGGGCGGTTGAGGATGCTTTTTAGCGCCGAAAACTTGCTGAACATTTTACTGACCTCCCAGGCGGCTCAAAGCCTCTTTCGCTTTCGTAAACTTCGGGTCAAATTCCAGAGCAGATTGATATTGGTACTTGGCTTCGGCGATATTATTCATTTTTTCATAGACCTGCCCCATACTGTAGATGATCTCCGTCGAACCCGGGTTCAGCTTATAGGCCAATTGAAACTCCTGCAGGGCCTGCTCGAATTTTCCGTTATGCTGATAAACCAAACCGAGATCGTAGTGGGCTTCGAAAGATTTCGGTGCAATTTCCAGTGCTTTCTGCAATGATGATATGGCAAGATCGTATTTTTCTACTTGGCGATAAGCCAACCCTAAATCGTAGTAAGCGCGATAATTTTTCTCGTCTAAATCAATCGCTTTCTTGTATTCGGCCAAAGCATCGTTATACTGTCCCTTTTGGAAAAGACTCCAGCCCAGTTCAACATGGTTCGGGGCACTATTGGGATTTTGGCGGACTTTTTCCAGTGCATTCTTATACTGGCGCTCCATTAAGGGGGTCTGTTCGAATTGGTTCCAGAAGAGGGCTTTCCCAAGCGTCTCCCCGCCCCAGAAAACAACGATCCCAACCAGAATAATAGCGATCAGGCCTTGCCAAAACTTCAAGGGTTTCTTTCCTTTTTGCTCCCTGCCCGCTTCACTCTTTTCTACCGTAGTCGGCTCACTCATATCCATGTGCAGAGAATCCCCGGTTTCAAGTTCCAGTTTTTCACTCATTAGTCTTGTGCCTCCTTAGTGATGGCAACGGGTGCATTGTGCAGTCTGATGACATTGATAACACTCAGAATTCGGCCGGGTTCCCTTCTGCAGCGGAATCGGATGAAAGGCGGGAATCTGATGCGGCTGGCCATGACAAGACTTGCAAACGGTAGCGGGAGCATTATCCGATTTCTTCGCTGTGGCTGACTCATGACAGACGAGGCAACCCCTTTCATCCTTGCCGGCCGGACTCCCATGCTGTTCCACCCACAACGCGTTGTGATTTTCCGGTTTTTTTAAATGGCAGGTCACACAAAAAGTGTTGCTGCGGGCGTATTCGGTCACCGGATCACTGCGGTGTACCGCTGTAAAAGAGAGCGTATTGCTGTGGCATTTATTGCACCGGGTCAGGCTCTGGAAAGCTTCTTGCCCGTGCACCCCGTTCTGCACCCAGGCCGGAGTTTGATGCGAAGACGGCGGGACAATTTTCGTATGGCAAGTCTTACATTCCTGCGGTGCGCCCCGCTCTTTGTGGCATTCCAAGCACTGATTCATGCCAATCGTCCGGAACGAGGGAACCATATTCTGGCGTCCCAGCGCAGAATTCCAGCGTTCAAAGTTGCCGTCGATCGTCACTTGCCTCTCGCTGATCGTCCCATGGGCCACTCCGGAGTGACAGGTCACACAGGCAATCCCCTGGGCCAAGTGCTTGTCATGCGGGATTTTTATATCCCCACTGGGAGTAATGGTTCTGGCCTCGGTATGACAAGATTCACAGACCGAATTCGGGATTGGTTTCTTGATTTCCAGCGGCAGGTAATAGCGTTTGGTTACATGCTCGAAAACCTGATTTAAGGCCTCCACCTTATCTTTAACCAAGGGCACGATTCCTGGTTCAATGTGGCATTTGACACAAGCGACCTTATCGTGGGCAGACGCCTGCCAAGTCGCATATTCAGATTTCATCTCGTGACAACTCCCGCAAAAAGCAGGCTGGGACGTCGCCTGAACGGTACCAATCATGCCTAGGGCAAGCAAGCCGATGATCATCAACAGTCTTTTGCTGAATGTAGCAGGCCACAGAGCCGTCCAACGGACTTGAACCTTTCTGAGCACAGCCATGCGGATTCTCCTTCCTTGCTCGACCCTGACTACCGGAAACTAGCCCGGCACCACCCCCATCCTTCCCCAGCTATTTGCAATAAATGCTGACCCGAGGTTTCCTTGGTGACATTGGCTGCAAGAAGTCTTAGCGCTCTTTTCCCACGGTTTAGGCTCACTGATACTGTGGCAGACTAAGCAGTGTTTGGCGTCAACCCTTGCCGTTTGCGAATGATCATGCAGCCAAGTTCCGGTATGCTGAGGGGGTCGGCGCAAGTGACAGTCACTGCAGAAGGCATTTTGTCTCGGGTAGTTCGCCACATCCAGTTCAGAATCGGCTCGCTTCTGATGGTCAATGTTCGTATAGTTATGACACTCGTCACATGGGACAAGACTACGGGCTGCTTCCACCCCGTGGTTCTGCAACCAGGCTTGAGAATCTTGATGGGAAGAAGGTGTCATAATCCTGGTGTGGCACTCCTGGCAACGGGTCGGACCCCTGCCCCGCTTTTGGTGACATTGAATACACTCCTTCATGCCGATGCGCAGATTGGTCGGAATCATTTGCTCTGCTCCTAGCTTCGGCGTCCATTGCTCAAAGTCCCCATCGATGGTCAGTTGGTGCTGCGCAATTCGTCCATGGGCTATTCCCTGATGACAGTCTACACAGAGGATGCCTTCTTCCACGTGTTTGGAATGGGGAACAATCACGTCGTTGCGCGGAGTAACGGTGCGGGCGAATGTATGGCATTCCAGACATACTTCATTGGGAACCGGGTGTTTGAGTTCGACCGGGAGAAGATAGCGGCCAGTTGCAACAAGATAAATTCTCCGTAAAACCTCCCCTTCGTGAACCACTGTATTCTTAAAACCTGCTTGCACATGGCAAGTCACACAGTCCACTTTCTTATGCGGTGAGGCTTGCCATGTCACACCTTGGGGTCTCATAATATGACAGGTTTCACAGAACTTGGCTGATTGTGTTGCTAGGGCGAATCCTGACAACATGAGGAGAAGAACCGGAAGGAGAATAAGGTAGGAGCGAATACTCCAGCTGCGCCATCCATTGTACATCACAATAACCTCAATCAGGGATTTCAAAACATGAATGCTTACTTACGAGATTTGAACACAATCTTGTCATCCTTAAACCAATGGCAGAGGTTGCAATAAACCGGATTGGGGCCGGGAGCAGTTACTCCGGGAACCCGGCTTTGGAGCGCCGCCGACTTTTGAGTCGGCTGTTGTACATCATGACAAGTTAGACAATTGGCTGGGCTCTTCTCCCGGACGACCGAGGAGTGAGCCGGCAACCATTCTTTCTTGCCCTCCAAGTGCCCTGCCGGCCGTTTGGCATGGCAATCCACACAGAATGAGTTGCTGCGGGCATAATCTTTAACATCCGTGTTAGCGGTGAGGAGAACACGCTCCTTTTGCCGGGAGTGACAGGACGCACAATAGCGCACATCTTGGCGGGCTGTAATCCCGTGGGTCGTCCCCCAACTGGAATCATGGTGGGAATCAGGAGTCTTGATAGCACTGTGGCAAGCATCGCATTTCATCGGAGGATGCAGGCCGCCGGCTGAGGCTGAAGCTTGAGCTGCGGTCTGGCCCGGTTCAGGGAGTTTGCCGGTAGCCGTCGCAGCAAGTTTCTGCAAGTCCTGTTGCTCCTGAAGTCTCTGCTTTTCTGTTTGACCTTGACCCTCGTTCTCCAGCCAAGGCTTTTTCCCCTGGTTTACCTGGTCATGGCAGTTGAGGCATACTTCCATACCCAGTCTTGTATTGTCAAATGTCGTGTGTTTTTCAGCTTTAGCCGTTGTCCAAGTTGCATAGTCCTGTTTTGGGGTCAAACCACGTTCCGCAACAAACCCATGGGCCACGCCCGCGTGGCAAGCGACACAGGCGATCCCTTGTTTAAGGTGTTTGTCATGGGGAATGATGATATCTCCCGAAGCGGTCACTTTACGCACCGTGCTGTGGCATTCTTCGCATACTTCATTTTTGATTGGATGAGGCATCACGATGGGTTGAGGAATTTTGCCAGTAAAATGTTCATACAATTGCACAAGTGAGCCCATCTTATGCTTGACAAAGTTGCCTGCTCCCGGCTCAATATGACAGGTTACACAAGCTATCTTGGCGTGGGAAGTAACCTCCCAGGTCGCATATTCAGGTGCCATCTCATGACAACTGCTGCAAAATTGCGGCGTAGAAGTGACCTTTAACGCTGCTCCCGTTGAGAGAGCCATAACCAATACCCCACCGATCCCTATCCATAATAAGCGTTTGCGGTTCATGCCCGTCAGCTTGTTTTTCCAACCACGAAAAGGATTCTTGAGCCAAGCTATAAATCTCTTAACCCCACTTACTAATCTTTTCATCTCCTGTACCCCCCTGTCCTTCTACCTTAAAAAATCAAAGTTACTCTTATTGTTGGGAATGTTGGCAACATTCGGAGTTGTACTCACTATAAGTTCTTGTGATATCTATCATTAATTCTCTCTATGCATTATATATGACTTTTGTACTAATTAATACCTCTAATAGACGTACCTTATGTACTATGTTTGCATTAAGTCAACATACCTTTTCCGACTGATATAATCTACTGGTTATACCCCTATGGTTCAAGTCCAGATTCATACAAGTTGATTAATCCTTTTTTCAATGCGTATTTTACCAAATCCACCCTGTTGTGAATCCCCAGTCTTCCCATGATATTCCTTCTGTGGGTTTGAACTGTTTTTATACTAATAAAAAGCTTATTGGCAATGGCTTTATTCCCCATCCCCTCAGCTATATATTTTAATATCTCTATTTCTCTCGTCGAAAGTTGTTCCTGGCATTCAGAGCGTGTTCGATTATTGTTCGTAGAATGAAACATGTCCTCTAGCAGAATCCTCGCCACCGAGGGATGAAAATAGGAGTTGCCCTCATAAACTGCTTGAATCGATGTGACTAATTCGTTGAGTGAAGTATGCTTTAGCATATATCCCTTTGCCCCTGCTTCTAAAGCTCCACGAACGGAAAGCAAACTGAATTCGTCCGTTAAAATGAGTATGGAAATATCCGGGTAAGCGATTCCAATCCGCCTAGTGGCCTCGATCCCATCACAAATAGGCGTGTCGATATCCATAAGGATGACATCGGGCCGAGTTTCCCCAGCTTTTACCAACGTCTCCCTGCCGTTGGATGCCTCACCGACTATGAAAATGTCTTCTGCTATATCCTCAAGCGCCTTGCGAATGCCAATTCGCCATAAGGGATTGTTGTCGGCAATTAACAACTTCACGGAATCCCTCCTTGATTGATGCAGTGGATGACCTTGTTCACAATGTAATCGTTCCTATTAATATTATAATACTTTGTGTAAAATACCACAAGTACAATGGCAATCTTCCAAAAACTTTTTCTTCTACAAAATCATCTTCATGCGGACTTTATTAAATATTACGACAAATTCATTCCCGTGACCAACTGTTTCCCATGCTAAAACGCAAAAACGGCCTTGGTAGAAGCCTCACTGCGATTACCAAGGCCTTGTGCACTCGTTTACCTAAAACTAGTTATTTTTCGCTCCATCCTGAACCCAGTTTGTCATGGTTTGAATTTGATCCTTGCTCAAGGGTTCTTGCCCCACGGGCATTTGCGGTTGTTTGCTGCCATCAATATTTTTTATCAGGACACTCGCACCGGGATTACCGGGGGACACTTTTTCCACCGTCTTATCGTATGCGGCAATATCCACGTGACATTGGACACACTTGCTTTGTAAAATTGGCTGGATATCCTTTTTATAGCTGGGATGGGCCACAACACCCGTTGTCGCTAACGGTTTTGGCACTGAACTCATCCCTTGATAGGTCAAAAATATCATACCCACGACCAGAGCGGCTGCCACTCCCAAGGCGAGGGGACGTTTTTTCGGACTGCGGCTCGGATTGCGATCCAACCAAGGTAACCCAAAGAATACCACCATAGCCACCACCGGGAGCCCTACCATGGCAATGACGTCTAAGGAACCTGGGAAGTATTTGAGCAGTTGATAGACACCGAAGAAGTACCAAGCGGGCTCTGGAATATAATGACTCTTATTCAGAGCATCTGCCGGCTCTCCAAGTCCTTTAGGATAAATACCCGCTAAGACCCAGATGCCTGCGGCGACAAGCAAAACCACGATAATCATGCGCCAGGCCACATCCGGCCAGAAGGGCAACGATTTCTTACTCACATCTTCTCCCCGCTTGTGAGCCTCACTCAAGGCATCGGTTGACGACATGCCCTGCCGTAAAACAAAGAAAAAATGAGGCATGAAAGCCAAGAGGATGATGGCGGGGAGCACCAACATGTGCACCGAATAGAAACGGGTTAAAGTCGCTCCGGTGACTTGAGCTCCATCCCGCAGAAAGCGGACCAGAAAATCACCGATACCCGGCACAAATCCAGCCATCGCCGTTCCCACTGTGGTTGCCCAATATCCTTCCTGATCCCAGGGCAGCAAGTAACCCGTAAAGGCCAGGCCCATGGTCCCGATCAGCAGAAAAACCCCGGCAATCCAAGTCAATTCACGGGGCCGTTTATACGCACCTTCGTAAAAAACGCGCAAGAGGTGCATGATCACCAAGACCACCATGAAGTCCGCACTCCAGGAATGCAGGGAACGGACATAATTGCCGATCGGTGAGGCTTGCAGCGCTTGAATACTGCTATAGGCTTCGGCCGCCGACGGCTTATAGACCGTGGCCAGGAGAATTCCGGTCAGTGCTTGACTGATAAACACAAAGAGGGTGGCAAAACCTAAGTAATCTAAAAAATTGCTGCGTTTGGGTACCGGATGTTCAAACAGGGAACTCATCAGGCCACTCAGATTTAAGCGTTCGTCCAACCATTTCATCATAGCAGCATCCCACCAATCAGCACATTAGTCCCCTCGATTTTGACCACACGGCGACGCAGCGATTTGGGCGGCGGCCCGGCAAGGATGGTACCCTTCAGGTCGAAAACCCCGCCATGACAAGGACAGATAAATTGCTTACTGGCTGCTACCCAATTAACGGCACATTGTAAATGCGTGCAGTGAAAATCCAAGGCGATTACTCCTTCAGTTCCCAGATTCACGATGTAAACGCCCTCTTCAACGCCTGATCCTTTATAACTTACTAAAGTCGGGGTGTTGACCGGAAACTTATCCAAATTGCCCACGGACTGCAGCTCCGTCGCGCCTGAAGCCGGCGGTGGATTCAAAAAACTGCCCAAGAGACCCACATAGGTTGCCCCGAGAGCAGCACCGACCGTCCCTATTCCTAAAGTTAAAAATTTACGTCTTCCTATCGAAGCCGAATTCTTCTCTTGATTAGAACTTTTCACTTCTGATTTTCTCCTTTTTCGGACTTATTTTGGAAAGGTCTTTCTTTGTATTCTCTACCTAATTAGACAGACGAGGTTCACCTCACATAAGTCGGTGAACCCAGTCCTATTCCCATGTTGAATCAGCTATCTTAACTTTATTTGTGATCGGTCGGCTCAGACTTCAAGGTATAGTCAACGTGTGTATTGGCGGGGGCATCTTTCTTGACAATTTTAATGTACTTGTAACCCATAGAAGCGTGGCAACCGTTACAATTGTCGATTACCGAGGTATAAGCTTTGTCGAACGCCACGAGATCTTTAGCCGCAATCGCGTCATTTACCGGTTTAAAGGATTTTGTATAGAAAGATTCCCACATGGGATATTCCTTAGGTTTTGTCACTTTAGCAGGATTCATCGCGTTATTCATGTAACTGGACATATAAGCGGCTAAACCCCAGTTACCACCTTTAGCGGCCGCCTGTATATTTTCAAAACGGTCGCCAACTTCCCGCATCGGCACAGCAAATTTAGGGATTGTGCCTTTGATGGCATCAATTTGTTTTTGCAAGTCAGCAGTATTGGCTGTGGCAGCCGGAGCCGGAGCCGGTGCCGGTGCTGGAGCTGGAGCAGATTGCGCAGCGCAACCCGTTAAGGTCAGCGCGCCTAGAACGACGAGCATTGCGAGTTTGTTAATCTTTTTCAATCCATTTACCTCCCTAACCAAAATTAGTTTTACGCCAGTCCGAATAACTAAAAACAAATCCCCCTTTCCCGTCTTTTTATCCGAACTACTCTGAACTTAATTTTCACATAATATGTGCAAAAAAACAGGACGTATACATCCTGTTTTCTTAGTACAAATGTCAGGGATAATTTGTCCTAATCGTCTTTAGCCCCAGAACTTAATGTTTTTCATGGACATAATTGGCTAGTTGAACTCGGCTGGCGAGATTAAGCTTTTGCAAGATGCTGCTGACGTGATTGCGAACCGTGTGTTCACTTAAATAGAGTTCCTGGGCAATTTGCCGGTTACTCTTACCTTGCGCAACTTTAAGTATCACCTCCTTTTCCTTTTTGGTTAAGATTTCTTCCTGAATCATACTTCGCGAGAGTTTACGCACGCTGCTCAGTACACTCATCGCCAGAGCCGGATCCAGAAAAGCTTCGCCGCGGAGCACTTTTCCGACGGCTTCACGCAATCCTTCCCGGCTGATCTGTTTAAGCAGATAACCGGAGGCACCTGCCTCGATTGCCTCGATCACAGCCTGTTCATCTTCATAAGATGTTAACATGAGAATCCGTACTTCCGGAAACTCTTGTTTGATCAGCCGACAGGCCTCGATGCCGGTTCCATCAGGCAAGCGCACATCCAGCAAAACAATGTCCGGTACCTTCTGCCTGACTAAACGCAAAGCCTCAGTCACCCCGCCGGCTTCGTGAATCACCTCATACTCAGAATCATCTAGTAAGACCCTCAAGCCCATCCGCACGACGTCATGGTCGTCAACAATCATCACTTTATGCTTGGTCACACCGATCCACCACCCTATTTAAATGTAACTTGACCCACGTCCCCTTGTCCGTACCCTCAATCAGAAACTGAGCCGATAATTGTTGGGCACGATGTTGCATACTGCGGATCCCGTGCCCGGTTAATTTAATTTCGTGAAAATCATCTGCATTTATGGCCATATTCCCTATACCGTTATCCTTAATCAGCAGATTGAATTGCGTGTTATCTCCCAAAGCTTCGACCTCAATGTGCGTACAATCGGCGTGACGGGTAGCATTAGCTATAGCTTCCTGCACAATGAACAAGCTATGCTCTTGTCCTCCCGGTAATAAGGCAAACCAGACCGGGATTTCTATCTGGTATGTGATGCTAACCTGTGGACAGGCTTCACGAAAATTCTCGAGAATTTCGATTAACTTTTCTTTAAATTCTTCCTGACCAAAATTTTCTGTTTCTAAGCCATGAATATAACGACGTAAAGAAGCAATCGTTTCATTAAGCTGGACATTTACTTTTTCAATCAGTTCTTTGCTCCGCAACGGCTTTTTAGATATTAATTCGGCTGCTCGTTCCAGAAGCATTCCCGAGCCGTAAATTGCCTGAATCGCACCGTCATGAATATCATTGGCAATCCGCTGCCGTTCACTGAAAACCAATTGTAACGCCTCAATTTTCTCGATATTGCGGGTATATTCCATCCGGAATATCACGAGAATTTTAGCAACAAACCAGCTTAAAATTATACTCAAGAGTGCCCGCACAATTTGGACAGGGATATGAAACACTATTAAAAAAGTTTGGTTATTTAATATATTGCTCGGAAAAAAATCTCCCCGAGGTACCATTAAACCTGAAACTGCACTATATATGAGCAGGACAATCCCGGCATCCCTGAAATTTCGGTTTATTTTTTCTCCCCAATGAGCAACCTCAAGCTGTCTGCGCCAAATTCCCAGGCCGGAAATTAGGGCTCCGGGGAAACACAACAAATAACGCTCCCAAATTTCACTGTCAACATACCAAACAGCGAGCGGCCGTTCATAGAGAAAATAAGTAAAATAGGCAAACCAAACCAATAAGATTCCGATCGGCACTCCTGCATATAGTTGCACTTTGTTCGTATACAGTCTTAAGCCAAAAGCTAAGAGAAAAGCAAAAGAACTGGCCTCAAGGGTTAAATGAATAACCGATAAATTGACCAGGTATTCCTCATGTCCCGCAGCTTGTAAAGGTACAAAAATATAACCCCATTCGGAAAATCCATGCAAGATGCCGAAAAAAGCTAATAACCACAGTGTCTTGGCAAAACTCAGCTGGCTTGGTTGCATGATCTGAACGATGATCGCTACTCCCATGGTAAAGAAGCCCAGCCCATAAACTAAATATAAAGCATTAATATCAAAAATAGGGATCCCCCCCAAAGTCGCTACCATCAGGCATTAAGTTATACGCCGTCAAACAAGCGAAATCCTCTTCCTTTCCATCTAAGATGACTGAAATTTCGAAAGCCCCCGGCCTTTATTTGAATAAACCTCACACCCGGAGGGGAGCGAGGTTTTTCTCTATCCCTTTAAAATTTACGCACTCCGATAAAATCAGCCAATTCTGCGAGTGCTTTGCGAGTCGCCACGTCAGGCAACTCCAGAAGGTGTTTCTTCGCCTTGCGAATATATAGCTCTACCCAACGCATGGAGGCTTCAATCGCACCCGAGGCTTTGATCAAGGCCACCACCGTTTGGACTTCAGCTTGGTCCTTGTCCCGCTTGTTCAATAGATCCTGCAACTTTTCTTGGTGCGTAGATTTTTCCAAGGCGAGAATCACCGGTAAGGTCATAATCCCTTGTTGGATGTCACCGCCGATCGGTTTCCCCAACTCACTCTGTTTAGCTGTGATATCAAGGACATCATCCACGATTTGAAATGCCATCCCTAAAGCATGCCCATAAGCCCCTAAGACCCAGGCCTGGCGCGCAGGCGCCCCACTGGCCAAGCCTCCCAGTTTGCAGCTGGCGGAAATAAGGAGTGCTGTTTTCCGTTTGATCCGATAATAGTATTGCTTCACATTCTGCTTAATGTCAAATGAAGATTTAATTTGCTGGATTTCCCCCTGGCACATCTCGATACTCACCTCGGCGAGGATCCGAGCAATCACCGGATGGTCGATCCGGGAAATCAGGACTAAGGACTTCGCCAAAAGATAATCTCCGGTTTGCACAGAGACGATATTGCCCCACTTCGCTTTGACCGTCTCGCGGCCCCGCCGGGTCATGGACGCATCCACAACATCATCATGCACCAGCGTGGCCATATGAATAAGTTCCAAAGCCATGGCAATCGGGAGCAACTTTTCCAGAGAGTAATCATAAAATTTACCGGCCAATAAGGTAAAGGCAGGGCGCAAGCGCTTGCCACCTGCGGCCAGGAGATGAACGGACGATTCATTCAGAATAGGGTAATCCGTACTGACAAAGCGTCTCAGTTCCTCCTCAACCCGCTGCAAATCTGAATTGATCTGATTAAATAACCAAAGTTTTTTCAAAACCGGCTCACCTGCTCGCACCCTTTTCTTCGTAAGTTACCATGCCCGGAGGCAGTTCAGCCAGCGGATCATCGTCTCTTCCAGATGGACCCTCGGTTTGGCTGTCTTCTTGAGCCACATACTCTCCATTCTCTGCCGCAGCCGGACTACTGACTTCGGTCGCTGGCTTGCCGTCATACGTGATCAGGTCGTGCTGCTCACGATCGGGGGCATCCGCCTTCTCTACCGCAGTCCGTTGTGTCGTTTCTTCGAAGTCCTTATTCAGGGTATCCATCGGGCTGTCCACAATATCTTTAAACCCATCCGTCAATTCGCTCGTCGCTTTACGAATTTCATAGACGATTTTGCCAACTGCCCGAGCGATATCCGGTAAATCTTCAGGGCCGAAAAGGATTAAGGCGATGGCCATCAGAAGCACAATTTCGCTGAAATTCATCACGTTCCCCCCGTTCTTAGGCCGCAGTTTCCTTCTTCTTCCGCACGGCTAAATATCCCAGCCAGATACTGATCTCATAAAGCATATACATGGGACCAGCCATGAGGGCTTGAGTGAACAATGCCGTTGTGGGAGCCAAA
>JAJZPA010000032.1 GCA_021811425.1 Bacillota bacterium
TCGTACTCCAGCAACCGCTAATCCATAGTAAGCTTAAAATCAGGGTTATTAACAGGCTTTTTTTAAACAAAGGGAACACCTCTGGAACCTATTTTTCCTCATCCTGGGGCGGCAGGGGTTTAAGGGGATAACCCAGCCGACGCCGGTTAGCGTTCTCAAGCGCTTCCGGTCTGGTCGGCATGGCCCAAAGTGGCGCCCTGATGATGACATCCTTTAAGTCATTCAGAGTTAGGGGCGCTATTGGGGATAAGTAGGGTATGCCAAAAGAACGTAAAGAGACCAGATGGATAAAAATAACCAGGGTGCCGAGCATAATTCCATAAAAACCGGCTAGCGCAGCGAAGATGGTCAGGATTAGGCGCAAGAGCGTTGCTACATCGATTCTTGCCGGAACGATGAAGGAAGTAATGGCTGTCAAGGCTGTGAGGATTACCATGGGAGCTCCGACGATCCCGGCAGAAACGGCAGCTTGCCCAACGATTAAAGCGCCGACAATGCTGACGGCCTGCCCGATCGGTCTGGGCATCCTTACCCCCGCTTCCCGAATGATTTCAAAGGTTATCCCCATGACCATGGTTTCCACGAAGATCGGAAAAGGTGTTCCTTCTTGGGCTGCCACCATCGTAATAACCATGGTGGTTGGAAGCATTTCCTGATGAAAGGTGGTCAGGGCGATATAGAGGGCGGGTGCATATACAGTCAAAAAAAAGGCTAAGAATCTTATCCATCTGATAAGGGTTGCATAATAGGATCGGGAATAATAATCTTCACTGCTTTGGAAACCTTCAATAAACAGGTGGGGAACCGTTAAAACGACCGGTGTGCCATCCACCAGGATAGCTATCCTACCTTCCAGCATTTTGGCGGCTGCATTATCCGGTTTCTCAGTATTTCCTATGGTTGCAAAAGGAGAAAAAGGCGCATCTTCGACAAAAGCTTCAATATAGCCTGATTCCAGGATAGCATCAGTATCGATACGGGCTAACCTGTCTTTGAGTTCAGCGACTATTGTCTCATGACAGATGCCCTTAATATAGGCTAAGGTAACATCTGTTTTTGTTTGTTTGCCAATGGCTATGGTTTCAAAGCGTAAGTTGGGGTTTTTTATTTTTCTGCGGATTAAGGCGGTATTGGTCCTCAAAGATTCGACAAAGCCTTCCCTCGGTCCCCGGACTACCGCTTCCGTATCCGGCTCCTCAACCCCTCTGGCCTCAAATCCGCCGCTGCTGATGATCAAAGCTGTATCCATTCCTTCTATGAATAAAGCGGTATCACCCGACAGTACACCTTGAAATACCGTATTGAAATCCCCTGTTTCTTTTACATCTCCCGCCGTCAGAATTGACTCTTTAACACCTCTCCTCATCGTCTTGCTATCAGGAAGGCGGGATTCCGGCATTGGACAGAAGACCATCAAAGACTTCATAATATTTTCGGCAATAAAAGTTTTATCAGCTAACCCATCAATATAGAGGAGAAAGGCTTCAACCTGATCTATCCCAAGCTTAAATTTACGCATGACAAGATCATCGCTGTTCCCCAGGATCTCCGTGATCATTGTGATATTTTCCTGGAGATTGCGCAGCAGCTTGCGATCTTCGTATCGCTGGGGGTGAAGCGGTTTTTTGTTTTGCAGCCTTAAATAACGGTAATAAAAATTTCGCAATATTTTCATGATTAATCGAAATCTTACTCCTAACTCGGGGTATTAGCATCCAGGGGAAGGTTTAAGATTACTATTATGCCAAAGTATTCCATGATTATACCCCCAAAAAGCAACTTAGCCCATGCGTAAATTTCGCATGGGCTTTATGAGCAACCAGTGAACAAAAGGCGTTAAAGTGAATGAAGAGATTGATATGATTCAGGCGATATCATGGATTTCAACCGCATCCAAAACGGAAATATGGCTGTCGATTTTTTTGGCTTTGGTAGATTCCAGACTGGCGCGATTGATCAGGTTTGTTATCATGTTCAGGGGATTATCCGGGCGGCTCTGGCTACGGCGACCTCCGACAATCCCGGTAGAGACAGATACCGTAATGCCAAATGGAAAAGGATGAGAGGCAAAGGCCTGCCCCAAATGCTGGGCCAAGTGGATACTTTCAGGCAAATAAGCGGCCAGGAGGATGACAAATTCATCGCCGCCAAAACGACACAAATAAGCATGATCCGGGATGACGGTTTTTAGGAGTTGACCAACCTCGATTAAAATAAGATCACCTTTGGTATGTCCGTAGGTTTTATCGATTTCTCCGAAATTATTAATATCGAGAAAAATGATCGATATTTCCTGTCCCTCTGCCAACAGGTTGCGGCCTTGATAATAAAGAAAATCACTTTTGTAAAGACCCGTCAGCAGATCCGTATGTTTGCCTAATTCTTGAGCCAGTCGCGTACGGGTGAGAATGCCTTGTAATTCTTTTTCTTCTCGCACCAGTACAACTTCCGCTTGTAAGGTATCCATGATTTCCTGGGCTTGCCAGAGGGGCGTAGCCGGAGGGAGCATGGGAAGTTCTGTCGTCATGACGTCGGCAGCAATACGATTTGGATGAGCATTCAGCAAGTCTTTGAGGGTAAGCATACCCTGGATGTGATCGTTTTCTCTCACCAGACAACAACACATCCCTTTTTCACTGACCAGGGTTTGAATCTTGCGCACACCGTCCAGGGGGCTAACCGCAAGATAATCTTGAGTACAGATGGATACGATCGTTTGCATCATAAATCCACCGACCGGCTAACGTGTACGGTAATGTTGATCTGGGCTTTGATGATCATTTGTGCGTTAGCAATCTTTTCTCCTTCTTCCAGAATCAATTTAATGAGTTTTTCTTGGGGGAGCATACTTAACAGGCCTTTACGCAGGACAATGGCCTCGATAAAAGGATGCTCCATCTTTACGATCGTATACTGATCCGGACTCAGGACATCGACCATCCGTTTCGCCGCTTCCGGGCCGATGGGGGCTTTATTGCCGACAATGAGGATGTCTTGCATAGGGGGCATCTCGAATTCGCTCAAACGCATGGTTACTTCCGCTTTTTTGTTGGACTCAGCTGGAGACATCGTGTTGCTCCTTTCTTACTTTCTAATATTTTAGCATAAATTGCAGGAAAAGGGAACTTAATGGAAAAAAATCGTTGTGAGTTAGCCCCTTGATGTTATTTCGTGCGGCTAAAAACTGGCACGATAATTGCATTACGAAGGGCAACCCGTTATACTAAAAGGGAAAGGAGTTGTTCCTTTGCGCGTCTTGCTCACTTCCCTCAATGCAAAATATGTGCACACAAACTTGGCCATCCGTTATTTGCGGGAAACGATCCGCCCTGAGTTTCCGGATACGCTGTTGAAAGAATTCACGATCAACCAACATCTCGCGCACATAGCTGCAGAAATCTTCGAAGCCAAGGCCGATGTCGTTGGCTTCTCGTGTTATATTTGGAATATGACTGAGACGATCGCCCTCATTCGGCGCTTGCGCCCAGTCTGCCCAAAGGCGCGTTTTGTGCTGGGTGGGCCAGAAGTGAGCTTTGATCCGGAGGATATGCTGAAGGCGCATCCGGAAGTGGACGCCGTCGTCGTGGGGGAAGGAGAAGAGACGTTTTTGGAGCTGCTTAGGGCCTGGAGCAAGGGCCTTGACGTGTTTGACGTGCTCGGAGTGGCCTGGCGTGAGGGTGAGCAGGTCTTTCTCAATTCCGCTCGACCGTCTCAGGATCTGGAGCTTCTTCCGGATCCCTATGCGGCCAACGAGCGCTTTGATGGACGGTTGGTGTATGTCGAGACGACCCGGGGCTGCCCTTTTTCCTGTCAGTACTGCCTTTCCTCGACGACGCATGGGGTTCGTTATCTCCAACCGGAACGCTTTCGCGGGATGTTTCGTCGGCTGTTGCGTTCAGGGGCCAAAACCATTAAGTTGGTGGATCGCACGTTCAATGTGGAGAAGCGGCACGCTTTGGCGATTTTGGATATCGTCCGTGAGGAAGTGCAAAATAAGGCAGAGCCTGAGAGCATCCGGGTGCATTGCGAAATGGCGGGGGAACTCTTGGATGAAGCCTGGCTTGATTATCTTCGAGCCTACCCGCCTGGACTTTTGCAGCTTGAGATCGGAGTACAGTCTACCCATCAGCCCACCTTGGATATCATCCGACGGACGCAGCATTTCCAACATTGGCGGGGTTATGTTCAGGCTATCCAGGCCCAGTATGGGATCCCCATTCATCTTGATCTCATCGCCGGGCTGCCGGCGGAAGGCTGGGAAACCTTTAGAACGTCTTTCAATGATGTTTTCTCAGTGCAGCCGGACATGCTTCAGCTTGGGTTTTTAAAGGTGCTCAAGGGTTCGGGTCTGCGCCGGGAAAGTGGAACCTATGGCTTGGTCTATCTGCCCGATCCACCGTATACGATCTTGCAAACGAATGTTTTAAGCCATGCCGAGCTTTTGCAGCTTGAACGCATGGAAGAGGTCTTAAATCAATATTATAATTCTGGGAAGTTTATTTATAGTTTGCGCTTTGCCCTCGGTTCAGGGGCCTTCGAGACACCGTTTGATTTTTTTCGGGAAATGGCTGATTTTTGGCAGGGCCAGGGCTGGTTTTCTCAACCTGTGCAGGGAAAGGCCTTGTTCCAGCGCTTGTGGGGCGTTCTTTCCGGGAGAACAACCAATCGCTTCAGTCATCTTGAATTGGAACGTCTGCGGGAAGCCTTGAAGTTGGATTACTGCCTTTGGGAACGTCCAGTATCCCTGCCGGAATTCTTAGTGCCGGAGGCGCACTTCCTGAGGGAGCACAGCAGACAGTCCTGGGATGCTCTGGAAGAGAAGGCCAGGGAATTGCGCAGCCGTCTCTATCAGGATCCCAAGTGGCTTCAGGAGGTTCCGGAGATGGGAGAGCTGGATCGCCGCCAATGGGTCAGGGCGAGCACGGTGCAGTTTTTTGCCTTCGATCTTTTGGGTGATGGATCTAGCCTGCCCCAAGGCGTATGGTATCTCTTTGTTTACAATCCGAAGGCCCGCGTGCTGCGGTTGGATGTCGTTTAGGAGTTGAACAATGCTAATGAAGCAGAAACAGAAGTCAAGGGTATTTTATCATGGGTTTTGCCCCAAGCGCGTCGTTTTGGCTCTCCTGGCGGCTTTTATGCTTGTCCTCGCCTCCGGGTGTCTGCGTGCACCTCAGCAGGGTGAGCCAGGTGGAACGGCTCCGGCTGTGGTGACCCTTTGGCATACGCTGCAGGGGCCGGAAGCGGCGGCTTTGCAGGCCCAGACGGATGGCATCAGCAAGAGCAACCCCGCCATCCTCATCCGCCTAAAATATGTCCCAGAGCAGAGCTTCGCCGCCTTGGCCTACCAGGCCGAGGCGGGCGGGGAAGGGCCGGAACTCTTCCTGGCACCGAGAGCGATCCTTTGGCAGCTCTATGCCAAGGGCGCGATTTCTCCCGTGGTCCAGTATACCTCAGACAGTTATCCGGCGGCGCTGGCCCAATTTCGCTTTGGAGACAAGCTTTATGCGCAGCCCCTGCTCACCGATCTGCCGCTCCTGTATTACCGGACCGATGGCGGCTCGGCCCCCACAAGCCTTACGGATTTGAGCAAAGGCTCGTTGGTTCTGCCACAGGTAAACACTCAGGTTTTTTCGGCTTGGTGGACAGCCCAAGGGGGCAAAGCAAGCGCTCAAGGAAAGCCTCAACTGAATGCACCGGAGAATTTGGCTTTTCTGCAACAGCTATTGGCCTGGCGGGATGGAGGTGCCCTCAGAGTCGATCCCAATGCTTTTAACCTGTTGGCCGCAGGGGGCGCTCGCTTCACGATAGCCTATGCGAGCCAAGCCCCCATGTTGACTCGGTTGAATATACCCTGGAATGCCCTGGCGTTAAACAGCCTCACGGGCGGCCAGGGGCAGGTGCTGCTCGGACCGACGCTCGGGATAGCCAATTCCTCGATTAAAGCCGTCGCTGCGATGGTTCAGCCGATCCGCCTGGTGGAAGAGGCAATGCTTGGTCCCAGTGTGGAAGGGGCCTTGGCTCAGGCAGGAGGGCGTTTCCCAGTGTCGAGCGGATATTATCAGAAGCCGGAAGCTCAGCAAGGGATTTTCCTGCAGGTCAGCCAGTCGTTAACCAAGGCGTGGCCCTTGGAAGGAAGCGCCTTGGATTGGCGGCTTTTTCCCATCCTGGACATGGCTTGGCAGAACGCCTGGGCAGGGTCGCAGAATCCGGTAGACTTACTCAGTGCGGCTCAAGCCCAGGGGGAGGCAGAGGCTGCCAAGAAGTAACTGCGGTTCAGCTCGCTTGCGGGCAGTGTTACGAGGGGGACGACAGAGTGGACAACAAAGACCTACAACTGATTGTGATTACAGGGCTTTCCGGGGCGGGGCGGACCCAAGCCATGCAGAGTTTGGAGGACCAAGGGTTTTTCTGCGTAGACAACCTTCCCCCAGCATTTATTGTAAAGTTTGCTGAACTCTGTGCCCGATCCCAAGGGAAAATCTCCAAAGCCGCAATCGTCTGTGATTTGCGCGGCGGGGCCTTCTTTGATTCCCTGAGCGAAGCCCTGCAGGATTTGGAGACCGAAGGGTTCCGCTATGAAATTCTCTTCCTCGAAGCCTCAGATGAAACCTTGGTGCGTCGGTATAAGGAATCCAGGCGGCGACACCCGCTTTCCCCCCAGGGTCGAATTTTAGATGGGATTCAGGCGGAACGCCAGCAGCTCGAAGAACTTAGGGGGAAAGCCCACACGATCATTGATACCTCGAACCTTTCAGCTCAGGCTTTGCGCCGACAAGTAACCGAGCTTTTCGGTAAACAACAGGGCCCGGGGCAAATGCCCGTGTCCGTGATCACGTTTGGCTTTAAATACGGCGTTCCCCTTGATGCAGATTTGGTCATGGATGTCCGCTTTCTGCCGAACCCCTACTATGTTCAGGATTTGCGTCCGTTGACGGGGGAACATCCCTTGGTCAGAGATTATGTCTTTAATAATCCCATTGCTCAGGAATTTATGCAGCGGTATTTAGCGCTTTTGGAATACATTCTCCCACGTTATTTAAGCGAGGGAAAAACCCACCTTGTGCTGGGGGTTGGCTGCACGGGCGGACAGCACCGCTCCGTGGCCATCGGAGAGCGTTTAGTTGAGTTTTTAAAAGAACAAGGATATTCGGTCAGTGTCAAGCATCGGGATGCGGAGAGAAACCAGAAAGGTGGGCAGACACGATGAACAGGCGCAGCGGATCGCGCAGCTTTCTCAAATGGCTCTATCCCAACTTGAAAGTTAAACGCTGGTTTCTCTTGGCAGCCTTGGGGATCTTCCTCTTCGCGACGGGATTTGCCGTCATGAATGATGGGATTGCCTTGGGCTATTTAGAACTCCAGTTTCGAGAAGCGGTGTATCGGGTAACCGGCAGTACGCAGAGAGTAGCGGTTCCCGTTGGGGCCTTGATCAGCGCTCTGGGAGTCATCCTGATCATTGTCGGGTTCAAACGCCTGCTCAATTCCATTATTTCCGTCCTCATTCCTACGGATGAAGGAAAAATCGTCGATGTAATTTATACCCGCCAACACTTGAGCCGCGGACCTAAGATTGTCGTCATTGGCGGAGGGACAGGTCTCTCTGCGCTTTTGCGCGGATTAAAGGAATACACCAATCATCTCACTGCGATCGTGACGGTCGCCGATGACGGAGGCAGTTCAGGCAAGCTGCGCCATGAGATGGGAATTCTGCCGCCGGGGGATGTTCGCAACTGCCTTGTGGCTTTGGCAGATACGGAAAATATCATGGAAAAGCTCTTTTCCTACCGGTTTGAGACCGGAACCCTCAAAGGGCACAGTTTAGGGAATCTGCTCCTCGCGGGGCTGGCGGATACGGCTGGGGATTTCCAAAAGGGGATCGAGCAGGTCGGCCAGGTGTTTGCGCTCAGGGGCAAGGTCTATCCTTCGACCTTAGAACAGATTGTCCTGGTTGCTGATCTCGCGGATGGCCGCCGCATCAAGGGAGAGACGGCCGTGCGGACCACGGAGGGGCAGATTCGACGGGTTTATTTGGAGCCCCCTGACTGCCACCCCGTGCCCCAGGCCTTGCAGGCACTAGAGGAAGCTGACCTAGTCGTGCTTGGCCCCGGCAGCCTGTATACGAGTGTCCTGCCTAACCTCCTGGTGGAAGGCTTGAGGGAAAAAATCCGAGCCGTCAGTGCTCCCTGTGTTTACGTTTGCAATGTCATGACTGAGCCGGGGGAAACGGATGGCTATCAGGTCTCGGATCATTTACAGGCTCTGATCAAGCATTGCGGCCCCGGTTTTGTGGATGCCGTCTTGGCCAACAAGGCAGACATTCCCGAAGAGGCCCTGATCCGTTATGCCGAGGAAGGGGCTGTACCCGTTCACGGGGAGGCCCGTGCCGTAGAACGCTTGGGAATCAAGTATTTTGAAGCGGAACTCATCCAGCAAGGCGAGGTGGTTCGCCATGATTCCAAGCGTTTAGCTCGGGAGTTAATGCGACTTCTTTTCCGCCTTAAACCCATGGGGGAACGGATTGCCCTTGTGGACGCCTACTTACTCAGCCACAAGCTGCGTCAGGAACCTTAAATAATAGAAGTCAGAAGTCAGAAGTCAGAAGTCAGAATGAGGGAATGGTTCGTATGTCGTTTAGTGCAACCACAAAAGAGGAATTGGCCCGCCTGAGCGAGCGGAAATCCTGTTGTGCATTGGCTGAATTAGCGGCCCTCGTGCGGATGGACGGCACGCTGCAGATTAGCTCGAATCAGGAATATGCCCTGAATGTTACCACAGAAAATGCGGCCGTCGCTCGGAAAATCTATCGCTTGGCGAAGACGATCGTGGGAGGCCAAGTGGACATTGTGGTCCGGCGCAAACTTCGTCTGCGCAAAAATAATTCATATTTGGTAAAAATATATCCCCGGGGAGTGGAGGATCTAAGGCGCTTCGGGCTTCTGGATGAAAACCATCAGATTCAGCCGGGGATTGCCAAAGAACTGATTAAACACCGCTGCGACCAGAAAGCTTACCTGAGGGGTGCTTTTTTGGCTGGAGGGTCGATCAACAACCCGGAAGGAACGTATCATCTGGAGATTATCACCAATGACCCCAGCCATGCGGATGCCCTTTGCCGCCTGATCAATAAGTTTCAGTTGAGTGCCAAAGTAAGTACCCGTAAGCATTGGTATGTGGTGTACATTAAGGAAAGCGAGCACATTGTGGAGTTTTTGGGGCTCATTGGGGCTCACCATGCCCTCTTGGAATTTGAGAATGTCCGCGTGTTCAAAGATGTGCGCAATCAGGTCAACCGCCTGGTCAACTGTGAAACAGCGAATCTCAATAAGACGGTGGATGCGGCCGTGCGCCAGATGGAAAATATCGAACTGCTCAAAGATACGGTGGGGCTCGCAGCCCTACCTCCAGCCTTGCTGGAAATCGCCAGGCTCAGGATAGAGTATCCCGATGCCAGTTTAAAGGAACTCGGAGAGATGCTGCAGCCGAAAGTGGGAAAATCAGGGGTCAATCATCGCTTGCGCAAGATTGACGAGTGGGCCGACAAAATCAGAGACCGAACGCGAACGATCGAAAGGGGGAAATGAGCGTGCGCTTAGGATATGGACTCAGTTTAGAGCAGACGCAAAAGTTGGTTATGACTCCGGAATTGCGGCAGGCCATTGCCATTTTGCAGTTGTCGGCCTTGGAATTGTCGACCTATGTCGACGAACAACTCCTGGAAAATCCGCTTTTGGAAATCCAGGATGAGCCGGAGACGAAGGAGAATGCTGAACTCCCCGAAAGCCCGGAGCCTGATACCAGTCCGGAAGTTCAAGAGGATAAATGGGATGTGGACTGGCAGGAATATTTCCAAGGCCAGGACGAGAGCTATATCCGGCCCGAACGCTCCGGAGAGCCGGAACGCCCGCCTTATGAACCCTTCGTTGCCGCAGCTCCAACCCTGCAGGAACATCTTTTGCTGCAGCTCCATGTGCAAAAGCCCAAGATTTCCTTAAACCTTGCGGAATATATTATAGGAAATTTGGATGAACGAGGGTATTTGACCCTTAGTGTGGAGGAGATTGCCAAAGAAAAAAAGGTTACCGTGATGGAGACCGAACAAGCGTTAGCGGTTGTACAAGCTCTTGATCCACCGGGGGTGGGCGCGCGTTCCCTTGAGGAGTGTTTGCGTCTGCAACTTCCGAGCCTGGAGAATTGTCCGCCGGAGATGGAGGAGTTTCTCAAACATTTAGAAGACCTGGCGACCGGCCGCTATCAGCGGATCGCCAATAGTCTGAAGGTTACTTTGAATCGAGTGCAGGAATTCGCTGATTTGCTGCGCCGCCTCGAACCCAAACCGGGTTTACGCTTTTCTGGGCCCGGGGATGTGCGCTATATTGTTCCGGATGTGGTTGTAGAAGAAATCGCAGGGGAATACATCATCCTGGTTAATGATATAACCGTGCCCCGGCTCAGCATCAACCATACTTACCGCAAAGCCTTGAGCCAAGCGGATGGGGAAACCAAAAAGTTTGTCGAGCAAAAACTCAATGCCGCCGCCTGGCTCATTCGCAGCATTGAGCAGCGCCGCCTGACTTTATACAAAGTGGCCAATGCCATCGTCCACCGCCAAGAGGAATTCTTGCGCCGGGGGATTCACTACCTCAGGCCCTTGATTCTGAAGGACATTGCTGAAGAGGTTGGAGTCCACGAATCCACAGTCAGCCGGGCTACGGCCAATAAATATGTGCAGACCCCCCGCGGGATTTTCGAGTTCAAATTTTTCTTTGCTACGGGCGTCGGACAGGAGCAAAGTATGACAAGTGAAAGTATCAAACAAGCCTTGCGCGAACTCATTGCAGCCGAAGACTCCAAAGATCCCCACTCTGACCAAAAGCTCGCCGATATCCTCAAAGCCAGAGGCATGGAAATCTCCCGCCGCACCGTCGCCAAATACCGCGACGCCATACATATCCCCGCCGCCTCGACGCGAAAGCGCTACTAATTTAGAGGTCGGAAGTGAGAATTGAGAAGTGAGAAGTCAGAATGATACCTATTTGTTTATGTGCGCAAGACGGGCTGTGATATAATAGATATGCAACGTCCATAGTTGAAGTTACCGAAAGCACTGGTACAATCTGAATGAGAACCGGCGAAAATTGAGATAGGGAGTGATCGTATGGCAGCACTAACAAATTCAGAGCGAATAGTTTTTAATCATGTAAGGTGAAACTCTTTGGACAAGATAGTTTTGGTAAAAGAGAGGGAGGGGAAGGATCTGGCTCAGAAGCACTATGTGCTGGCTCTGGATCAGGGGACGACCAGTTCCAGGGCGATTTTATTTGATCGGGAAAGCCGAATTGTCGGGGTGGCGCAACAAGAGTTTACTCAATATTATCCGCAGCCAGGCTGGGTTGAGCATGATGCGAAGGAAATTTGGCAGAGTATCCTCGCGGTCGCTCGCGAGGTTCTCAGAGAGACAGGGATCCCTCCTGAGGCGATCGCGGCTATCGGCATCACGAACCAGCGGGAGACGACGGTAGTTTGGGACAAGATGACCGGAGAGCCTGTGTACAATGCGATTGTCTGGCAGTGCCGCCGAACGACGGCCAACGTGGAAGAGCTGAAAGCGAAAGGCTGGGAAGAAAAAATCCGGGCGAAGACGGGGCTTATCCTCGATGCCTACTTCTCGGGCACGAAGCTCAAGTGGCTTCTCGATCAGGTGGAGGGGGCGCGCGAAAAAGCGGCCGACGGGAAACTTCTCTTTGGCACCATCGACAGTTGGCTGGTATGGAATTTGACCGGCGGGAGAATTCATGCCACGGATTTCACCAATGCCTCGCGCACCCTGCTTTATAATATTCATACCTTCGAGTGGGATCAGGAGATTCTCTCTGAACTTGATATTCCGACGGATCTCTTGCCACAGGTGATGCCATCGAGCGGAGTATGGGGAGCATGTGAGGCTGAACTTTTGGGAGCGGAGATTCCGATTGCCGGAGTCGCTGGAGATCAGCAGGCAGCGCTGTTCGGGCAGGGGTGTTTTGAACCAGGCATGGCCAAGAATACCTATGGGACGGGCTGCTTCATGCTCATGAATACCGGGGAAAAGGCGGTGGTTTCGCAAAATGGACTTTTGACCACGATTGCCTGGGGTATGGATGGCAAAGTGGAGTATGCGTTGGAAGGGAGCGTCTTCATCGCCGGGGCGGCGATCCAGTGGCTTAGGGATGGGCTGGGTCTCATCGGGACAGCGGCCGAAACCGAAGCCTGGGCTTCACAGGCGGAGGATACCGGTGGGGTATACTTGGTTCCCGCGTTCGTGGGCCTGGGGGCTCCCTATTGGGATATGCGGGCACGGGGAGCGGTTTTCGGGCTGACGCGCGGAACTGGGAAAGCGGAACTCATCCGGGCCGCCTTAGAAAGTTTGGCGTACCAGACGAAGGATGTCCTCACGGCAATGGAGGTGGATTCGGGCCTGACGTTACAGACGCTTCGGGTTGACGGGGGCGCGGTGGCCAACAACTTCCTCATGCAGTTCCAGGCTGACATCTTAGGGGCTCAAGTGGATCGACCGCAGACGATAGAGACCACTGCGTTGGGAGCAGCCTATTTAGCAGGGCTCGCGGTAGGGTTTTGGAAAGATCGTGAAGAATTAAACGCACGCTGGCTGTTGGAGCGACGCTTTACGCCAAGTATGCCCAAAGGAATGCGGGACCAGCTTTATAAGGGTTGGCAGAAAGCAGTCGAGCGTACGCTGGGCTGGGAAGAATAGAGGCGGGTAGATGAGGGGGACTGGACCAATTAGCGGACTGGAACAATCAGTATCCCATTTAGCCTGTTCGGAGCACGGTGGGCATAATATTACCCAAGACTTGTCCATATACTATAGGTGGTTCGCTTAGATACAGCTCTGTTGACCTGTGGGAGGAAACCCTTGTGTCAGGGCTCTTTACCTCAGATTATTGTAAGGAGAGGACGGAACGAAGTGAACAAACTGAATGTGAAGGATGTCGATGTCAAGGACAAATGCGTTTTAGTGCGGGTTGATTTCAATGTTCCTTTAGGAGAAGATGGAGTGATCACGGACGACACCCGGATTCGAGCCGCCCTGCCAACCATCGAATACCTGAGGGGGCAGGGAGCCAAAGTGATCTTGGCTTCCCATTTTGGACGTCCGAAAGGGCAAAGGAACATGAAGTATTCCCTGGGGCCGGTGGCTGAACGCTTACAAGTTTTGTTAGGACAAGAAGTCACGCTGGCACCGGATTGTGTCGGGCCTGAGGTTAAGGAAGCCGTCGGACGTCTCCAGTCCGGAGATGTTCTCCTATTAGAAAATGTGCGCTTCCATCCGGAAGAAGAGAACAACGATCCGGTCTTTGCCCAGGAACTAGCCAGTTTGGCCGACATCTTTGTCAATGATGCCTTTGGAACGGCACACCGGGCCCATGCCTCGACGGAAGGGGTTGCGCATTACATACCTGCAGTGGCTGGATTTCTCATGCAAAAAGAAGTAGAAACGATGGGTAAAGCTTTGGAGGCTCCGGAACATCCCTTCGTCGCCATTATTGGCGGGGCCAAGGTGAGTGATAAAATTGGAGTCATTGAAAACCTTTTAAATAAGGTGGATATCCTCATTATCGGTGGGGGCATGGCCAATACCTTCCTCAAAGCCCAAGGGTATGAGCTGGGGAAATCCCTTCTGGAAACGGACAAGGTTGTGCTGGCTGGGGAACTTCTGGAACAAGCCAAAGCGCGCGGAGTGCGCCTGGAACTGCCGGAAGATGTGGTTGTGGCACCGGGACTGACGGATGGAGCGGCTGCACGTGCGGTTTTGGTTGCGGCGATTCCCGCCACGGAGATGGCTTTAGATATCGGCCCGGCGACGGCCGAGAGATTTGCCTCATTGATCTCCGGTGCGAAGACCATCGTTTGGAATGGCCCCCTTGGCGTCTTTGAAAACCCCGCTTTTGCCAAAGGCACTGAACGGATCGCCCAGGCGGTTGCCACGAGCCAAGGGACGAGTATTGTCGGAGGAGGAGACTCCGTTGCTGCTGTCGAAAAGATGGGAGTAGCAGACAAAATCACTCACATCTCTACCGGCGGCGGGGCCTCCCTCGAATTCCTCGAAGGTAAAAGCCTCCCCGGTGTCGCCGCGCTAAAATCGCGAACCTGAGTTTCGTTGTTCGAATGCTCTAGGGCAATCCCCAAACGAAAACCGGAACGAAAGGAGCCCCCTATGACTATACGACGTCCAATTATCGCCGGAAACTGGAAAATGTATAAAACGAGCGGCGAAGCTAAGTCCTATGCCCTAGCCTTCTTAGAACGGGTCGGCGGCGTCACGGAAGCCGATATCGTCCTATGTGCCCCCTTTACGGCTCTTAATGTATTGAAAGAAGAGCTGGAAGAGAGTGTGGTTCATCTTGGCGCACAAAACATGTCCTGGGCGGTCGAAGGTGCTTACACGGGCGAAGTTTCTGCGGCCATGCTGCAAGATGCAGCCTGCACCTATGTGATTTTGGGCCATTCCGAACGTCGTGAGCTGATGTATGAGACCGATGCAATGATTGCCAAGAAGGTTAAGCGGGCACTCGAAGCAGGGCTCAGGCCCATCCTTTGTGTCGGTGAAAACTTAAAACAGCGAGAAGCGGGCGAAGCCCAAGTGATTGTCCAAAATCAGCTTAAAAAAGATCTGGCTGGGCTTACAGAAGATGCGCTCAAAAAAGTTGTCATTGCCTACGAGCCCATTTGGGCGATAGGGACAGGAAAGACCGCTTCCAGCCAAGATGCGGGGGAAATGTGTACGGCGATTCGTTTCGCTCTGGCCGCAGCCGGCCCGGAGGCGGCCGACGTTATTCCCATTCTCTACGGCGGTAGTGTAAAAGCGGAGAATATTGCGGATCTCATGGCTCGCCCCGATATTGACGGGGCTTTAGTGGGTGGCGCAAGCCTCGATCCGGTAGGATTTGCAGCACTTATCGAGAATGCCCTGAAGCACTAAGCAACAATAAGCTTGAAACGCTAAGCGAGACAAGTTTAATGCGCTAAACGAGAATGCTCTAAACCGAGGTGAACGCTGAACATGACATTAAAACAGGCTCAAGCTCCAGTCCAGGCGCTAGACGTTATACCGCCCAAACCCCTGTTGCTCATGATCCTTGACGGCTGGGGCTACAGTCCGGAAACCAGGGGCAATGCGATTGCCCAAGCCCAGTTGCCCAACTTTCATCGCCTTGAGGCGACCTACCCCCACACCTTGCTGCAGGCATCAGGGGAAGCGGTCGGATTACCACCGGGGCAGATGGGAAACTCGGAAGTAGGACATTTGAATATGGGCGCGGGGAGAGTTGTCTATCAGGAACTCACGCGCATTTTCAAAGCGATTGCCGAAGGGGAACTGGCACGAAACCCGGTCTTGCTCGCAGCCATGCGGCAGGCCCAAACCAAGCATTCGGCTTTGCATATCATGGGTCTGGTTTCGGACGGGGGGGTTCATTCCCATCTCCAACACCTGTATGCTCTTCTGGAAATGGCTAAGGCGGAGGGCCTGCAGAAAGTTTATATCCACGCTTTTCTGGATGGCCGGGATGTACGTCCGCAAAGTGCCAAAGACTATCTCAGGCAATTGGAGGAGGAAATCCTCAGGGTGGGAGTTGGCAAAATAGCCAGTGTCAGTGGCCGCTACTATACCATGGATCGGGATAACCGTTGGGAGCGGGTAGAAAAGGGTTACCGCGCCTTAGTCCAGGGTGAGGGGGAGAAGGCCGCCGGGGCCCTGGCTGCTGTGGAGCAGGCGTATGATCGGCGGGTGACGGATGAATTTATCCTGCCAACTGTCGTGATGGATGCCGAGGGTAAGGCGGTCGGTCCCATACGAGAGGGGGATAGTGTCATCTTCTTTAATTTCCGTGCTGACCGGGCACGCGAAATCACACGGGCTTTTGTCGATGAAGATTTCCAGGGGTTTGAGCGGGAGAAGAAGCTCAAGGTGCATTTTGTCTGCATGACAGAGTATGATGTGACGATTCCAGCCCCGGTCGCTTTCCTGCCGCAGAACTTGGAGGAGACCTTAGGAGAAGTCCTTGCTAGGCGGAATCTCAAACAGCTTCGCATTGCCGAAACTGAGAAGTATGCCCATGTCACTTTCTTTTTCAACGGCGGCATCGAAGAGGCACTACCCGGTGAGGAGCGCTCTCTGATACCCTCACCGAAAGTCCCAACCTATAATCTGAAGCCGGAGATGAGCGCCTTTGGCATCACGGAAGAACTTCTAAAGCAGCTAAAGGACAATCCCTATGACGTGATTATCCTGAACTATGCCAATGCTGACATGGTGGGGCATACCGGAGTTTTTGATGCCACGGTGAAAGCTGTGGAAGCGGTTGACCACTGCCTGGGAGAACTCATTCCTGAAGTGCTCCGTTTAGGTGGCAGCGTGCTGGTCACAGCCGATCACGGGAATGCAGAACAAGAAATTGACCCTGAAAAGGGAACACCCTTTACAGCGCATACCAGTAACCCTGTTCCCTTCATCTTAGTGGATGACCGCCTGAAAGGCGCAACTTTACGCCAGGACGGAGCCCTCTGCGACATTGCCCCAACCATTTTGCAACTCCTGCACATCCCTCAGCCTAAGGAAATGACGGGGGAATCGCTATTGGGAGGTTCGAAGTAAGGGGAAGGGGAATGTCCCACGGCACCACACTCATCCGTGGCGCAACTCGATAACCTAATTCTAATTATCGAAAGGAGTAATGATGACGATGAGTTTAATCAGCGACGTTTATGCACGGGAGATTTTGGATTCACGGGGCAACCCTACCATTGAAGTGGATGTAACTTTAGAGGATGATTCCCTGGGGAGGGCTGCAGTACCCTCTGGCGCTTCCACCGGAGCCTTTGAGGCTGTTGAGCTTAGAGATGGAGACAAGGAACGCTATTTGGGGAAAGGTGTACTCACAGCCGTTGAGAATGTCAATAATGTTATTGGTCCGGAAATTGAAGGCATGAATCCTTTTGACCAACCCGCGTTAGACAGAGCGTTGATTGAACTCGACGGCACAGAAAATAAAGGAAAGCTCGGTGCCAATGCGATCCTTGGGGTATCGTTGGCCGCCGCCAAGGCTGCGGCCGAGTCCGTCGGTTTGCCGCTCTATCAATATCTGGGTGGGGTCAATGCCAAAGAATTGCCGGTTCCGATGATGAACATATTAAATGGCGGCAAACATGCAGACAACAACGTGGACATCCAGGAGTTCATGATCATGCCCGTTGGTGCGGCCAGTTTTTCCGAAGCCCTGCGCATGGGAACAGAAGTCTACCATGCGTTGAAAGCGGTCTTGAAGGAGAAAAGCCTGGCTACCGCAATCGGAGATGAAGGCGGGTTTGCTCCTAATCTCAACTCCAATGCCGACGCCCTCTTAGCCATTGTGGATGCGATCCAGAGGGCAGGGTATCAACCAGGTGAACAGGTGGCTTTGGCGATTGACGTGGCGGCCACTGAACTTTACCAAGACGGGGTATACTATCTCCAAGGGGAAGGGTTAAAAAAGAATTCGGCGGAAATGGTTGAGTACTACGAAAACCTGGTTAAGGAATATCCGATCGTCTCCATCGAAGATGGTTTGGCAGAAGATGACTGGGAAGGCTGGAGGCTGCTCACCGAGCGCTTGGGAGATAAGATTCAGCTTATCGGGGACGACCTCTTCGTCACTAACCCCTCGAGGCTTGCGAGAGGCATCAAAGAGAAGTGCGCGAACTCCATCTTGATCAAACTGAACCAAATCGGTACCTTAACTGAAACGCTGGATTGCATAGAGATGGCTAAGCGGGCCGGGTACACTGCTGTCATTTCTCACCGCTCCGGTGAAACCGAAGATGTTACCCTGACGCATGTGGCTGTCGCAACCAATGCCGGCATGCTCAAAACCGGCGCCCCTGCCCGCACCGAGCGCGTTGCTAAATATAACGAACTCCTCCGCATCGAAGAAGAACTCGGCGAAACCGCGATCTACCGTGGGCGTGATGTCTTAGCCCGGTAATAGCTTTGCGACGCTGCACATCCGGTGCCATCGCCAGGCAGGCCGAGGTTACCCAAGCTGCCCTATGTGTGGCTTGAGTTTTGTCCACCCCTATGATAAAATACGAATACTGGCAATAACAGGGATCCTTCGACATGAACGGATTTGTTGATTGCTTTCCTGCATCAGAAATAGTGGTCGTCGAAGTACTTGGAAAGATAGGGAGGTGAGAAACGTTGAAAATAGCCTTGGTCGTTATTCTGCTGCTTAGCTCCATAGGACTCATCGCTACCGTTCTGCTCCAATCCGGACGCAGTGCAGGACTTTCCGGAGCCATCGCCGGTGCTGGGGAAACTTTCTTTGGCAAAAAGAAAGGGATGGATGAGTTATTCGGCAAGTTAAGCGCAGTCTTTGCCGCCGTTTTTATGCTTAGTTCACTGGGGTTATCTTTTGTCAGATAGTAGAGGAAGAAAACAGGTATCAGTAGAGGAAGAAAACAGGTATCAGTAGAGGAAGAAAACAGGTTTCCGGGAGGTTGATTATCCCTTTGGGATTAAGATCGCTTACCGGATAACGGAGTGGTAGAGAATTATTGGGGGAGGGTTATTGATGGATTTTGCTTCAATGCCTTATTGGGCAGTGGGGGCGGGGATACTCGGCCTCTTATTTGCGTTTTATTTTGCCAAGAGCGTGCTCAAAGAAAGCCCTGGCAACGCCAAGATGCAAGAGATTTCTAAAGCCATCCAAGAAGGGGCGATGGCGTTTCTCAATCGGGAGTACCGCACCTTAATTCCAATCGTTGCCATTATCTTTATCGTTTTGTGGCTGGGTAAGGACTGGCAAACTGCTGTTTCTTTCTTAGCCGGATCTGTTTTGTCAGCGGTCGCCGGATATATTGGCATGAGTATTACAACACGAGCCAATTCACGAACCACTGAAGCTGCTCGGACAAGCTTAAACAAAGCATTAGGAGTCTCCTTTCGCGGTGGTGCGGTTATGGGTTTAGCCGTGGCCGGTTTAGGCCTCTTAGGAGTAGCCAGCCTTTATTTAATTTTTCAGAACGCTGAAATCATTAACTCCTTCGCCTTTGGCGCAAGCGCAGTTGCCCTGTTTGCCCGTGTTGGCGGAGGGATTTATACTAAAGCCGCAGATGTCGGGGCAGATTTGGTGGGCAAGGTCGAAGCCGGGATTCCGGAGGATGATCCGCGTAACCCTGCAACGATTGCCGATAACGTGGGGGATAATGTCGGGGATACAGCCGGTATGGGTGCCGACTTGTTCGAGTCTTATGCGGCCTCGACCATTGCGGCTATGTTAGTGGGCTTTACGACCTATCAGAGTATCAGTGGCGGTTTGCCAGGTGTCATGCTGCCCTTATTGTTAGGAGCTGCCGGTTTAGTTTCCGCGATCATCGCCAGCTTTTTTGTTCGTACCGGGGAAAATGCTAATCCACAGAATGCTTTAAATAAGGGACTCTGGGGCACCAATGTTTTGACAGCAATTGCTGGCTATGCCATCGTTCAATGGATGTTGCCTGCTTCCCTAACCGTCAAGGGTGTAACCATTACTCCTAATGGAGTATATATTGCAATCTTAGCCGGTTTGGTTGTCAATGTTCTGATTGGTTTACTGACGGAGTACTATACTTCCAATCAAAAGAAACCGGCGCAAAATATTGCCAAGGCTTCGGAGACTGGGGCTGCTACCAATATTATCGCTGGTTTGGCGGTAGGATTAAAAAGTACGGCTCTTCCGGTGATTGTCATTTGTGCTGCGATCTACGTATCCTTTACAGCGGCTGGAATCTTTGGGATTGCTATGGCCGCTATGGCCATGCTTTCCACAGCCGGTATGGTCGTTGCCATTGATTCTTTCGGTCCGGTTGCGGATAATGCAGGCGGGATTGCCGAAATGGCTGAACTCGAACCTAATGTTCGGAAAACGACGGATAAGCTGGACTCCGTGGGGAATACGACGGCCGCTGTGGCCAAGGGATTTGCGATTGGTTCGGCCGCTCTGACGGCATTGGCGCTATTCAATGCTTTCTCTGAATTGGCTCACCTGGATTCGATCAATATCTTAGTTCCTCGCACGATAATCGGTTTGTTCATCGGTGCTGCAGTTCCCTTCTTGTTTTCCGCTTTTGCGATGGAGGCTGTCGGCAAAGCAGCCTTTGAGATGATCGGGGAAGTACGCCGCCAGTTCCGCGAAATTCCCGGCATTATGGAAGGTACGGGTAAACCGGATTATAGGGCTTGTGTTGATATTTCGACCAAAGCCGCACTTCGTGAAATGATTGTTCCGGGGCTGCTGGCTGTTGGGACACCGCTGATTGTGGGCTTCGGTCTTGGGAAAGATGCTATGGGCGGATATTTAGCTGGTGGAACCGTTTCCGGGCTCCTGTTGGCTATCTTCATGGCCAATGCTGGGGGTGCTTGGGACAATGCCAAGAAGTTTATTGAAGCCGGCAACCTCGGCGGCAAAGGGACACCGACGCATGCGGCAGCGGTTATCGGAGATACGGTCGGCGATCCATTTAAGGATACTTCCGGGCCATCCCTCAATGCACTGATCAAGGTAATGGGTACGATTTCTCTGATTATCGCTCCGTTCCTGCGTTAATTCGCAGTCCGTTCGGAGAGCCACCCAGAAGCGTTGCTTCCAGGTGGCTTTCCTGTTATCTCAAGAGGGAATGTCCCCTGGCACCGTGCTTACCCATGGACATCCCTAAACCAGAGCCTGTGAGCCGCTGACTTCGCCTCGGTGTGATATAATAGACAAGCGAGAATCCCAACGGAGGAGATGGCAATGAATCCTTCACAGAGATTAGTCGAGCCTTTTTATTTTTCCGGCAACAGCATCGGACTGCTGTTAATTCATGGGTTTACCGGTTCCCCTTCGGAAGTCCGTTTTCTGGGGGAGCGTTTGGCTGAGCAGGGCTTTACGGTATCAGGCATTCGTTTGTCCGGGCATGGGACGACGGTCGAAGAACTAGCCGATAAGCGCTGGCAGGACTGGGTAAAGGATGCGGAGAACGGCAGCGCCGAGTTGCGGCGGACCTGCACTCACGTGGTGGCAATTGGACTTTCCATGGGCGGACTTTTAGCCCTGGAATTGGCGGCAAGAGGTTTGGTGGACGGGGCGGTGGCCATGAACGCGCCGATGGTGTTGGTAGACTGGCGCACGCGTTTTCTGGGTCTGGCCCAGTCGTTTGTGCATTATGTGGATAAAGCGGCGGAACATCAGGCAACGGTTGCTGCCGGTTCAGAGGAAGCCATGCAGCGATTCCAATACACTAAGTTTCCGATAGCCGCCCTCTATTCCTTAAATAAGGCGATTCCCAGGGTACGTAAGCGCTTAGGGCTGATTTCCTGTCCGGTTCTTGTCATGCAAAGCAAAAAGGATCAGACCGTCTCGCCCAAAAGTGCCCGTATTTTGGCGGAAGGGTTGAGCGCAGCGCAGCCTCAAGTCGTGTATTGGGGGAATTCGGGGCATGTTTTAACGCTTGGTCCGGAACGTGAGGCCGTTGCCTTGGAGGTAATCCGGTTTATCAAGGAATTGGAAGATCTGGGCTAATCCTCTTTGTACCAGTCAGGAAGTATATCTTTGTGGTGGCATAAGTGTAACCTCGCCTTCGGTCGTCGCTAAAGGATTGCCACAAGCCGGGTTTTCTTTAGGCAAAATTTGTTTGGGAACTCGCTTTTTTTCGAAAGGGAATGGTGGACTGGGACTTTCTCTGAGCATTAAATTTTAAAGAAAAGGGGTAATCGAGTAACATGTTAACTCGTGAAGAAGCTTTCAGCGAACTACAGAAATATGTCAAGAACAAAAACTTATTAAAGCATATGCTTTCAACGGAGGCCGTCATGATCCGCCTGGCGAAACACTTTGACCAAGACCTGGACACATGGGGTTTAGCAGGGCTCATGCACGATATTGACTACGATGATACGAAGGATCAACCGCAAGTCCATGGCCTAAAGGGTGCAGAAATCTTGATTAACTTGGGGTTTTCTGAGGAGTTGGTTCATGCGGTAAAAGCACATAATGAACGGCTCGGTTTTCCGAGAGAAACATTACTGGATAAGGCCTTATATGCAACAGACCCCCTGACAGGGCTCATTGTGGCCGGAGCCTTGATTCGCCCGGAAAAAAAGCTCGCGGTGGTGGATGTTCCCTTCCTGCGTAAGCGCTTTGATGAGAAGGCCTTTGCCCGGGGAGCAAACCGGCAGCAAATTCTCGCCTGTAGCGAGTTGGGACTATCTCTTGAAGAGTTTTTGGCTTTCGGGCTGGAGGCGATGCAAGGGATCGCAGAGGAATTGGAACTATAGGTCTTATTGTCGGCCTTTTGCCATCTTTCCAAATTGAGGAAGCCGTGTTAAAATAGACGAAAGAGCGTGATGGCCTAATAGTGCAGGTGGGAAATCAAAACCCTGGATAGGTATTCAGCATAAGGTTCGCTAGAAAGAGCAGGGATTTTTGAATGAGCGAAGGAATTAAAGTTGTCGCTGATAATCGTAAGGCGTTTCACGATTATTTCGTGGAAGAGCGGGTTGAAGCCGGAATCATTTTAACAGGTACAGAAATCAAATCGATTCGCAATGGCCGAGTCAACCTGAAAGATAGCTATGCCCGCATTGACAAGGGTGAGGTGTGGCTGCTGCAAATGCATATCAGCCCTTATGACCAGGGGAATCGCTTTAATCACGACCCTTTGCGACGGCGAAAACTTTTGCTCAGTCGTTCGGAAATCACCAAGATTTTCAGTAAACTGCAGCTGCAGGGACTCACCTTGATTCCCTTAAAAATTTATTTAAAACATGGATTAGCGAAAGTGGAACTCGGTGTTTGCCGTGGCAAGAAAAACTACGATAAACGCCAAGACATGGCTGAACGCGATGCCAAACGTGAAATTGAAAGACATATGCGGGATAAAAACCACAGTTATTAACAAACAGTACCATTATCATTTACAGGATCATGTGATATACTATAAATGTAATTGAATACGGGGGCGTTTTAGACTCGCTCGGGGAAGCGAAGGCAAAAGTTGCGCGTCGAGATTCCACCTGGTCTCGTTAAACGGTGGACCTTTTTTAATTGCCAACGAAAATTACGCTCTAGCTGCTTAATTGCCGCTAGCATCCTGCCTTCTGCGCCTACGATGAAGGGCCAGGGTGTCAAAACAGTAGGAATGCTCTAATGTCAATTCTCGGAGACGTTAGCTAAGATTATCGAGATAGCCTTACAAGGATCCTGTCTTCTGGAGCCTAAGAGGCGAAATTTAAAGAGAAGGCTACACGCGTAGACGCTTTTGTGGTCGCTCTTCGATACAGGGGTGCAAGTCCCCTCGCCTCCACCAACTAAGTACTCAATCTTTGATACAATTAAAGAACATCAAAAGTCC
>JAJZPA010000033.1 GCA_021811425.1 Bacillota bacterium
TGGCCAAGGCTTCCTTCAGCAGATCTCCCAGGTTGTTGCCAATCGAACCATTATCACTGTACTGGGATATGAGCTTCTGATTCATCTGGCTCGCTCGCTTCGAGCTGCTAAACCCGAGGCTTTCTTTTTCCGGCTGGCGGTGCCCGCAACTCCGGTCTTGGCAAACAAACATCTGACCCCGCTTGCCTTTCACGAGCAACATATACTTGCCACAGACGGGACACTTCGTCTTGGAAATGTTGTCAGCTTTGTAGACGGTGTTATCCATCGCGACACTGCGTACCAAAGCCACGGTATGCTCACGGATGCCCCGGATGAAGGCCTGCCTGCTGCCCTTGCCCCGGGCGATGTCGGTCAGGCTCTGCTCCCACTGGGCCGTGAGTTCCGGACTCCTCAGTTCAGGAGCAACCAGGCCAATGAGCTGGATGCCTTTGGAGGTGGGGACTAACTCTTTGCCATGACGTTCGATATAGAATGTGGAAATGAGCTTCTCAATGATCTCGGCTCGGGTCGCCGGGGTTCCTAAACCGCCACCCTTAATACTTTCCCGCAATTCCTCATCTTCGATGAATTTGCCCGGACTTTCCATCGCCGAGAGTAAGGTAGCCTCGGTATAACGGGCGGGGGGTTTGGTTTTGCCTTGATGTGCTTTAAGGCTTTTGACCGCCCTTGCTTCACCTTGATTTAAACTTGCCAGCATTTGTTCAGGCAGGTCCTCTTCTTTGCCTTCTTCCCGTTCCGTAAGCTGAAAGGCTACCGCCCGCCAGCCTAAATCTTTGACCACTTTACCTCGAGCATAAAAACTTTCCCCCTTGATCTGGGTGACCAGGGTGATCTGTTCATAGCGGTAGGGTGGATACAGCACGGCTAAAAAGCGGCGAACGATCAGGTCGTAGAGATTCTTTTCATCGCCTGTCAGATCCGTCAGTTTCAGGGGCTGCTCAGTAGGAATAATGGCATGATGATCGGAAACTTTGCTATCGTCAACGAAGCGTTTGGAGGGTGCCAAAGGTTTTTGGAGAAGCTGCTTCGCCGGATCCGCGTAAGGTCCGACCGCGATGCTTTTCAGCCTCGCTTGAAGCGTGGGGATGATATCTCTCGAAATATAGCGCGAATCCGTGCGCGGATAAGTGACCAGCTTGTGCCGCTCATACAAGTCTTGCAGCACGCTCAGCGTTTTCTGGGCGGAAAAGCTGTAACGCCGATTAGCATCTCGCTGCAGTTCTGTCAAGTCATAGGCCAGCGGCGCGGGTTCGCTTTTACTCTCCCTGCGCAGCTCCGCGACTTGGCCGGCCTGCCCCTGGAGTTTCGCGAGGAGTTCCTCGACTTGGGCATCGTTGAACAACCGATTGCCATCTTTGCCGCGCCAATCGCCAAAATAATCGCCAAAATCCGCTCGGATCGTCCAATAGTCCACCGGCTTAAACTGCTTAATCTCGTCTTCCCTGTGCACCATCATGGCCAACGTTGGCGTTTGCACCCGACCCGCTGAGAGTTGTGCATTGAATTTACAGGTTAAGGCTCTCGTCACATTGAGCCCGATCAGCCAATCCGCCTCCGCCCGGCACACCGCCGCATCGTAGAGGTTGTTATACTCCGCACCTGGTTTTAAAGTCGCAAACCCTGCCCGGATCGCCGCATCCGTCTGCGAAGAAATCCAGAGCCGTTTAAAAGGTTTCTTCCAGTTGCTCAGCTTCATGATCCAGCGAGCCACTAACTCACCTTCGCGCCCGGCATCTGTGGCAATCACCAGTTGCCCGATATCCTGGCGTTTCATTAAGTGAGAGACGACCTGGTACTGTTGCGACGTCTGGCGAATGACCTTCAGTTTCATATCTCCCGGTAACATGGGTAAATCTTCTAAGCGCCATTGTTTATATTTTTGGTCATAGTCCTCAGGCTCGGCTAAGGTGACCAAGTGTCCCAGTGCCCAGGTCACAACATAGTTCGGTCCTTCCATGTACCCTTTGTTCTTCGCCTGACAGTTAAGGACCCGGGCGATTTCCCGGGCCACGCTTGGTTTTTCCGTTAAGACCAGTACTTTCATGAACTTCCTGCCTCGTCTCTGCATTGATCAGCGTCGAAGGCGCCCGCTTCTATCAGTGGGCGTCTTCGACGAGTTTACTTGTCGAACAAGCCACCCTTTTTGTGTCTCTTTTGGCCGTTTTGAGGGTTGCCCAGCCGATTTTGCCCACGCTGCCATCCCTTCTGACTCGCACTTTTACGTTTTTTGTCCTCAATGATTTTAAACATCGCTTCCCGTGTTTGCTCGTCCATGGTCATCCTCCTATTATGATCTCCTTGTTAGTCTACATTTACCATTATAGCACATCATCCTGCCCGCTTCGCTAAGACTGATCGTGAGGTAAGGACCCACCTGATGTACCGCCTCCAAAACCAGAGTTTCCTGGCCCTCGGGGATCAACTCATCCCAAATCACGTCATTTCCTTCAGCACTAGAGCGAATGAGGTGACGTTCCACCCAAAACATCCCTTTCGCGAAGAAACTTATGGATGACCTCTAGGAAAGCCTCCCCATATTTCTCTCGTTTCAGCTCTCCTACCCCGTTGATACGGATTATATCATTTCGATTAAGTGGACAGCGTTCGGCCATCTCCCGCAATGTACGATCGGCAAAGATAATATAGGGAGGAAGTCCCTCCCGCTGAGCGATCTCAAGGCGTAAACGCCGCAGTTTTTCAAATAGACCCGAAGCATCCACAGTGGCGCGCAACGTTTTAGGGGTGATTTTTTGCCAGACCTTTACTTCGCCTTTAAGCACAGGTGCAGACTTAGGTGTGAGTTTTAGCACCGGGTACTCCCCGCCCGCTGAGTGCAGGTACTCCTCAGCGATCAGATAATTGATCCGGTCTTTAATCGCTTGCGTCGGGCAATCGTGCATAATTCCATAAGTGGAGAGGGAATCCAAGCCCATTTCTCGGACTTTTTTGGTATTGGCGCCTTTAAGAACATTCGCAACCAAGGCCACCCCAAAACGTTCGCGCATGCGGTAGACACAGGAAAGGATTTTCTGAGCATCTACGGTAATGTCCACAGTTTCCCGCTCATCGGTGCAGTTGTTGCAGGAGCCGCACGTATCGCGCACGTTCTCTTCCCCAAAATACTGGAGGATAGCCTGGCGCAGACAGCGATCCGTATGGCAGTAATCCACCATCTGGAGGAGCTTTTTTAATTCTTTCTGTTTCTGCTGCGGATCAGACACGCTATGTTCAATCAGATATTTCTGGAGTTGAACATCAGCCGCTCCATAAAGGAGTACGCATTCAGCCGGATCCCCGTCTCGTCCGGCACGACCCGCTTCCTGATAATAGGATTCCATGTTCTTCGGCATATTATAATGAATAACATACCGTACATCCGGTTTATCGATCCCCATACCAAAGGCGTTGGTAGCCACCATCACGGGCTTGCGATCGTGAATAAATCCCTCCTGGCCCTCGTTGCGCTCCTGGTCCGGTAAACCGGCGTGATATTTGGTCACCAAAACTCCATGGCTTGCTAGGAGTTCCGTAAGCTTGTCCACTTCCTTACGGGTGGCAGCATAAATGATACCAGACTGAGCCACATGAGCCTCAACATAGGAGAGCACATAGTCCTGTTTATTCTCCCCACGCAGGACGGAAAAAGAAAGGTTTGGGCGGTCAAAGCCTGTGACAAGAACCTTCGGATTTTCCAGCCCTAAGAGACGGATAATATCCGCCTTCACTTCTTCTGTCGCTGTCGCGGTAAAAGCGCCGATGAGCGGACGCACGGGCAAGGATTGGATGAAAGGCGCAATCGCACCGTAGCTTGGCCGGAAATCATGGCCCCATTGGGAAACACAATGGGCTTCGTCCACCGCCACGAAGGAAATCCGAACATCTTGGAGCAGGGCGCGAAGGCCCTCCGTCTCCAAGCGTTCCGGAGCGACATACAGAAGCTTATATTTGTCCCGTTTTACACCGCTGATCCGTTCAGCCGTCTCTTTGGCCGTGAGCGAACTATTGAGGAAAGCCGCTGCTACCCCTGATTCTTCTAAAGCGTCGACCTGGTCTTTCATCAAGGAAATAAGGGGTGACACGACCACAGTGAGCCCGTCGAAGACGAGGGCGGGAACCTGATAAGCCAGGGACTTACCAGCACCTGTCGGCATGATGGCCAGGGTATCTCGTCTGGCCAAGAGAGATTCCACCGCTTTTTGCTGACCATCCCGAAATGAAGGATAACCAAAATATCTATTTAAAGCCATTGTGGCTTTGATCAACAGGGTAGCGTTTTGAGTCACCGTTAACCCACCTTATCCTAAATCTTCTCTTCTTAAGGATAACACTCAAACCACAATTTTCAATAGAACCACTGCCAAAATTGATGAGAAACAGACTCTCATCTCGTTTCACCGCGAAAAAGTATTCGTACCCCAGACTCCAGCCACAATCAGGGCCGCACCAACGGCATGCATCCCGCTAAAGGGATCTCGTCACACAAAACCTGCAAGTAAAAGGAGAATATCGTGCAAACATCTGTCTCAGAGATGAACTATAATAAGAGTAAGAATAAACGCGGACTGAAAGGAGTATACGCAGTGGAATCTTCTCAACGCAAAAGGGTCTTAGCCCCTTTTCTCTCGGTCTTCCTAGCGGTTTTGACGCTTCTTCCCGGGTGCAGCAGTGCTTCTGCTCCAGTCGACAACCCTAAGCCTATCGCACTTCCGGCCGCTGCCGTAACTCAAAATGCAGGCACGCTGCCTCCGGCCCCTCCTACCAGCAAGCAGCCCGACCTGCGGATCACCTTCCTCGACGTTGGCCAAGGGGACTCCATCTTCATTCAAACTCCTCATGGCAAGACCCTGCTTATTGATGCAGGGGATAACACTGCAGGAGCGAAGGTAACAGCCTACCTCCAGGATCAAGGGATCAAACGGCTAGATGCCGTAGTCTGGACCCACCCCCATGCCGACCATATCGGAGGTGCCGATATGGTAACTCAAGCCTTCTCAATTGGCCAAGTTTACATGCCTAAAGTATCCGCGAATACCGAAGCCTACCGTGATCTATTGAAGAGCATGCAAGGCAAACATCTGAAAGCCTTAGAAGCCAAAGCCGGGCTTACGCTTGATTTAGACCCAGAGGTCAAGGCTCAGTTCCTCGCACCCAGTGCAACCCATTACGAAGATACGAACGATTACAGTGCCGTGCTCCGCCTGACCTATGGAGAGAATTCCTTCCTATTTACCGGCGATGCTCAAACAGCCTCCGAACAGGAAATGCTCGCAGGAGGGTATATTTTAAAAGCCGATGTACTTAAGGTCGGCCATCACGGCTCTCACAGCTCTACCTCCAGCACCTTTCTCGCCAAGGTTCAGCCCGGATATGCCGTGATTTCCGTCGGCCAAGGGAACGACTATGGCCATCCCCATAAAGAAACCTTGGCTGCGTTAGCCAAGGCCGGAATTAAGGTTTATCGTACCGACGAATCGGGAAGCATCATAGCAGAATCTGATGGCAAAAAGATTTCTTTTACTACGCTAGGAGGGCATCCATGAAAGGGATTATCGATCGCTTTGAAGGGCAGATGGCTGTCATTGAGTTTGAAGGTCGGATCATGAAGAATATTCCCAAAGCCCTTTTGCCGGCTGAAGCCCGAGAAGGGGATGTGATCGATGAAGAAAAGGGCAGCTTCCAGGTCAACAAAGAAGAAACCCGACAACGTCGGGCTGAGATTCAAAAACTCCTGGATAATCTCTGGGAAAGCGAGTGACTGACTGAAAAGCAGATTAACGGGGTTCAACACTTGGAGCACTTCGATCATTTTTCCAATCTATTGACATGACAATCTTTTTGGTATTATACTTAAAGACATCAACTCAGCTGTTATATAACTGAATAATCCTCATCAAGAGAGGCAGAGGGACTGGCCCGATGATGCCCGGCAACCGGTAGTGTTTACTACAGTGGTGCTAATTCCTGCGAGGCTGATGAGCCTCGAGAGATGAGAGATGAGCGCATTGCCAAGGATCGCTTCTCTCGAAGGGATCCTTCTTATTTATTGATTCATCAGGAGGGGAAGCACATGCCAATTAAGATTCCGGAAAACCTACCCGCAATGGAAATCCTACAGAGCGAGAACATCTTTGTCATGGGAGATGATCGCGCCTTTCACCAAGATATTCGGCCCCTTAAGATTATCATCTTAAACCTAATGCCGACGAAAGAAGCGACTGAAACACAGCTTCTCCGCCTACTTGCCAATACGCCCCTTCAGGTCGAGATTACGTTGCTCCACCCGGAAACCCATGAGTCCCAGCATACCTCTGAGGAGCACCTGAAGGCCTTTTACCATACATTCAGCGAAATTCGCCACCGTCGATTTGACGGAATGGTCATCACGGGGGCTCCCATAGAGCTTCTGGATTTTGAAGCGGTAAATTACTGGGAAGAACTGAAAGAAATTATGGATTGGAGCACGACCCGGGTCACGTCAACTTACCACATATGCTGGGCCGCTCAGGCCGGGCTTTACCACCATTATGGCATCCCTAAATATCCATTGCCCAAAAAGATGTTCGGGGTATTTCCCCATTACGCCGACAAGGGTAGTGTCGTCGGGACAACCTTGCTGCGTGGGTTTGACGATGTCTTTTATGTTCCGCATTCCCGACATACGGAGATTCGACGCTCAGATCTGGAAAACGTGCCAGAACTTGAAATCCTCGCTGAATCGGCAGAGTCGGGTGTTTACCTCGTGGCTACAAGGGATGGGAAACGGATCTTCGTCACTGGGCATGCCGAATATGATATTAACACGTTAAAGACCGAGTATGAACGCGACATTGCCAAAGGTCTGCCACAGGAAGTGCCCGAAAACTACTTTCGCTACAACGATCCAAGTCAACCCCCGCTGCAAACCTGGCGTTCCCATGCCAATTTGCTCTTTTCCAACTGGCTCAACTACTACGTCTACCAAGTGACACCTTACGACCTGGAAACAGCGAAGTAGGTATCCTTATTTCATCCCCTTGGCTCCACCCAAATAAGCCTCCATTACCCTGGGATTATGAGCGACCTCTTCAGCTGTGCCGTGGAGGACGATTTTTCCAGTTTCCAGAACATAAGCATAGTGGGCGATCTTGAGAGCCTGACGCACATTCTGTTCAACCAAGAGTACCGTTGTCCCCTCACGGTTAATATCCTGAATAACCCGGAAGATCTCGGCCACGACCAAGGGCGCAAGCCCCATGGACGGCTCGTCCAGGAGAAGGAGCTTGGGTCGGGCCATCAGAGCCCGCCCGATGGCGAGCATCTGCTGCTGCCCGCCGGAAAGTGTGCCCCCGAGTTGGTTGCGTCGTTCAGCTAGAATGGGAAAACGGCTAAACACTTTCTCCATATCCGCCTGAATTTCCATATCCTGACGCTGATAGGCCCCCATTTCCAGGTTTTCCAGCACACTCATGCGGGCGAGGATCCGGCGCCCCTCAGGAACAAGGGACACGCCGAGACCGACGACTTTATGGGAAGGCCACCCTTGAATCGCTTGCCCTTGAAATACGATCGTCCCTGACTGGGGTTTAATGATCCCAACGAGTGACTTCATGGCCGTCGTCTTTCCGGCCCCGTTGGCTCCAATGAGGGAAACAATGGAGCCCGCCGGAACCTCCAGGTCGATCCCTTTCAGCGCTTTAATGCTTCCATAACTTGTCACCAGCGAATTAATCTTAAGCATCAGGCATCCTCCTTTCCAAGGTAGGCTTCGATAACCTCAGAATTAGCCTGAATATCCGCTGGGGTACCTTCGGCAATCTTTAAGCCAAAATTAATCACGGCCAGCCGATTACAAATGTTCATGACCAGATTCATATCATGTTCGATCAGGACAATGGTTTTTCCCATGTCCCGTATCTGCCTGATCAAGTGCATTAAATCTTCGGTTTCGCTTTCATTCATCCCGGCAGCGGGTTCATCGAGCAACAGGACATCCGGTTCAACTGCCAAAGCGCGGGCAATTTCCAAGCGCCTTTGTTGACCATAAGCAAGGGAATCCGAGAGGTCGGTGATCGCCTCGATCCCAACAAAGTTGAGAAGGTCCTTCGCCCTCTCCCTAGCAGCTTTCTCTTCGTGTTTCTGGGCAGGAGTCTGCCAAAGGCCCCGCCATACCCCGGATTTCATACGGGTATGCGCTCCGACCATGACATTCTCCAAGACTGTTAGGTTGCTGAACAAACGAATGTTTTGGAAGGTCCGGGCAATCCCTAATGCCGTTATCTTATAGGGTTTTAAACCGACAAGTTCGGTTCCTTTGAAGGAGATCCGACCGTGGGTTGGCGGAAAGATCGCCGTAATCAGATTGAAAAGCGTGGTCTTACCGGCTCCATTGGGGCCGATGATGCCGAAAATGTCCCCTTGGTTCACCGTAAAACTCACATCAGACAAGGCTTTCAGCCCACCAAAGTCTTTACCGACCTGGTCAAGAGTTAAGATCATGTTCTTTCCTCCTTCCCAGTTTCGCTTTCCAGAAACGCAAAGTCTCCTCACTAATAAGTCCCTGGGGTCTAAAAGCCATCATGGTCACTAATATCGCCCCATAAATCATCATGCGGTAATCCGAGGCCGCCCGTAGAACTTCCGGAAGCATGGTGAGAAGCGTCGCACCCAAAATCGGTCCCCAGACCAAATTGCTGCCGCCTAATACCGCAAAGAGAAGGATTTCCACCGTACGGTGATAATCAAAATCCTTTGGTCCAATATAGAAGGTAATATGGGCAGCCAAAGCTCCCGCAACTCCTGCTATAAATGCCCCCAAGAGGAAAGCCAGGAGCTTATAATAGGTGGTATTAATTCCCATGGCTTCGGCTGCCGTTTCATCCGTTTTGATCGCAGCAAAGGCTCGGCCCACCCGGCAACGGCTGAGGCGTAGACTAAAGAAGACCAGGAAGACCACCAGAATAAGCAGGATAAGCAGCACCGACACATTGCTGAGTTGCTGCACACTGAGTCCCCCCATACCTTGGTCAAATCCTGCGGATGAGAGTGCCTTACCGAGAAGAATCCCCAATGAGGGTATTCCGGATAACCCCAAGGCTCCATTGGTTATTTTCAGATTGAGAAACACCACCCTGACGACCTCACCAAAACCCAGGGTCGCAATCGCCAGATAGAGGCCCTTCAAGCGTAAGGCTGGAAACCCGATGACTGCGGAGACCGCAGCGGCCGCAAATCCGCCGATCGGGATCGCCAAATATACGGGGAACCCCGCTTTCAAGGTTAATAACGCTGAGGTATATGCTCCTATGCTCATGAAGCCGGCATTTCCCAAGGAAAGTTGCCCTGTCGCGAGTGTCAGGTAAATGCTCACCCCTAAAATCGCGTTAATCATAATGAACATGCCAATTTGTAAATAGTACGGATTTAAAATAAAATCCATGTTAGCGCCCTCCTGTCTGGTCTTTGGCTCCAAATAAGCCTTGAGGACGCACAAAAAGAATAAGGATAATCATGCCAAAAGCCACAGCATCTCGATAGGATGAGGCACCATAGGCCACACTGAACACTTCTGCTACCCCCAAAATGAGACCGCCAAACATAGCCCCCGTGATATTGCCCATGCCGCCGAGAATAAGCACGGCCAAGCCCTTTAACCCCATGGACATACCCATCGTCGGTTCAACCGCATTGAACGTGAGCCCCACAAGCACCCCGGCAATGGCCCCTAATCCTGAAGCCAGGGAAACGGTTAAGACGATGATTAAGTTGGTGTTTACCCCGAGTATCCCTGCAGTCTCCGTGCTTTCCGCCGTTGCCCTCAAGGCTTTACCGATCTTCGTTCGAGCTAGCCAAAAGCGTAAAATGAGCATCAGCCCAAAAGCCACGGCTAAAATAACGACCTGTACCAAAGAAATCTGCATGGGGCCAATCGTATAAATTTTTCCCGCCAGGGTTTGCGGAAACGCCTGGGATTCCGGCCCAAACACCTTCAGTGCCACACTCTCCAGGAAAATAGAGACCCCAATCGTCGAAATGAGCGGTGCTAAATGTGAAACAGCCCGCCGTCGTAACGGACGCAGTGCCACCCGTTCCAAGATGATGCCCAACAGTGAGCCAACGAGCGCAGCCCCGAGCATCGCCACAAAGATGTTCACGTGAAAATGCGAGGCCAAAATCAGCCCTGTAAAAGCACCAAACATGAAGATTTCGCCATGGGCCATATTGACGATGTCCAACACACCCATGATCAAGGTATACCCTAAGGCCACCAACGAATAGGTGCTTCCTAAGGTGAGCCCATTGACCAATTGCTGCCAAAACACATACTTCACTCCTAAAGATTATTTGCCTTCTAAAGGCACACTCACTTCAATAAAGAAGAAAGTGTGCCTTAATATCAGACTATGCCCTTACTTTAATTCTGAAAATTGGCCATCTTTGACGATCAAGACTGTCGCACTCATCACGGGATTGCGTTTCGCATCAAAAGCGAACTTCCCGGTTACCCCTTGGAAGTCTTTTATCGCTGCCAGGCTGTCGCGGAGTTTCTTGCGATCCGTCGTACTGCCCGCTTTTTCCAAGGCTGTCGCCATAATTTTCAACGCATCATAGGCTTGGGCAGCAAACTGATCCGGGATCTCATTATATTTCGCTTTATAATCCGAGACAAACTTCTTGACGGCGGCATCCTCCTTATTCGGGAACCAGGGGCTCGCCACAATCGCTCCTTCAGCAGCCGGCCCGGCAATCTTAATAAGTTGCGGGGAGTTGAAGCCATTGCCCCCGACAAAAGGAACCTTGATGCCGATTTCGCGGGCCTTTTTAAGAATCAGTGCGCCTTCTTGATAGAGACTGGACACCATGACTGCATCGGGTTTCAGGGAAGCAATCTTGGTCAACTGAGCCGAGAAGTCCACATCTTTGTCAGCAAACGTTTCGGTCGTGACAATCTCCAGACCATTGTCTTTCACGGCTTTCTCAAAGGTCTTGTAACCGGAAACCGTAAAATCATTGTTATTGGAATACATGAGCGCGACTTTCTTCAAGTTGTACTTCTCTTTCGCCTTTTTCACCGCCGCCGGAATAGCCAGGGACTCCGGAAGCGCGTTTCTGAAAACATATTCCCCAATGTCAGTGATTCCTTCAGCCGTCGTGGATGTTCCCATAATCGGAACCCCGGCTTGGTTCATAATCGGACCGACCGCAAACATTTCACCGCTCAGCGTGGGACCAATGATGGCGACCACATTATCCTTGTTCACGAGCTTGTTGGCAGCATTAATCGCTTCATTCTTCTCTCCACGGGAGTCTTCAAACAGAAGATCGATCTTTACCTTACCTTGGGTATTAACCTCTTCTTTAGCCATTTCCAACCCTTGTTTAATGGCTTTACCATAAGCCGCCCCCCCGCCTGTGAGGAAAGAAACCACCCCGATTTTAGCCGTGCCTATCGTTCCACTTTGAGCGCTCCCGGAACCCGAGGCCGGAGCTGAAGCGGTGCTGCCGCATCCGCTGACACTCAAGAGCAATCCGGCTACTGCAACCCCCGCTATCATTTTACGAACCTTTTTCATGGCAAACAATTTCATCCTGTTACCGCCTTTCTTCGTCTTCCGCAATGTGTTCCATAATAGATATGATTAAATTCGCCCCTTTTTGCAATATTCCTTCAACGATTCTAGGAGTTCTTTAAAATATCTGAAATCAATATAATGTACACCTGTTTCGGACCATGCACGCCATTAACCATCTTGAACTCAATGTCAGCCGTACGACTAGGTCCGCTGATGATCGACAGATAGGTCTGAATGTCTCGGCCCCAATGGTCGATGGCCTGTGAACGCAGTAAATAAACCGCATCATCAAGCGTTGGCACTATCTGATGCGAATCCACGATGGCGATGTGAATGGGTGGAAGGTTGGATACCGCCCGTACATGCCCTGGATCCTCTCCCAAAACGATGGAACCATGTTCGGCAATGACCGCGGATACCCCACTGATGCCAAATTCAGCCTGTTCCGCCTTTGCTCGCAGATACTGGCGTACGGCCAAGAGAATTTCCCGTCGTTCTAAACCCGCGTTGTTGTCTACAACACGAGTGGCGGTCGCGTTGCCATCGATAGCGAGTTTATCCCGATAGACCGCGAGGATTTCCTGCGTTTCCATGTCTCCCGCCGGAAAATCGGGATGAGCCACTTCCCTCCCCGACCACTCTGCGGCCAAGGCCCCCAGATGCGTTTCCACTACCTCGATCCCTTTCTCACGTAGGCGCTGTGGCAAACCACACCCTGCCAAAAGCGGAGTGTAGGCCTGAACGACGGTTCCTTGCCTGATCAGGCTCTCGACAACCTCCCCCGCCTTGTCCAGGGTTGGAACTTGGATCACATCACATCCTTTCTGCGTCAAGGTTTGCGCTGCTTTCTCCATCCAGACGGCGAGATTGGTTTCTTGGGCGTTTAAGAGGGCTTCAATGTCCGCTTTAAGGCCAGGCTGTTGCTGCCAAAGTTCCTGTCGGCGGGCTTTGACTTTTGCTAATGTGTTATCCAGTGCCATCTTTACGCCCTCCCTTTCCAGCCGTAAGACCTCGCGAGTAATTCAACCGGATGATAAGCCTTGACATGCAGGCCTTCTTGCTCAATTCCATCTTGGATATGGGTAAGACAGCCCGGGCAGCCCGCAGCAACCACTTCAGCCCGAGTCGCTTGAATCGAGGTGAGTTTATGTTTGCGCACGCGTTCGCTCACTTCATACTGTTTCACACTACAGGTACCACCAAAGCCACAACAACTATCCGCGTCAGCCATTTCCCGCAGCTCCAGACCCGGAATACTTTGAAGCAATTCCCTCGGCTCCCGGCGCACACCTTGGCCCCTAGCCAGATGACAAGGGTCATGATAGGTTACGCTCAGGGGAAGCGCGCGCTCGGCTAAGGCATCTGCGTCCGGCATTCCCTCCAAACCCGGCTGATGTGACAGAAACAGCGAAATGTCCTCGACCTTTGCCGCAACTTGAGCCGCTTTCGTCCGCCAGGGATCCTCTTGTTCAAAGAGATTGAGCATTGAGCCAGATAAATGCGAGCCACAAGTGGCACAGGCAACCACAATTTTATCCACTGAACTTTGGAGTAAGCTTTCAATATTCACTTTGGCAGCTTCCTTTGCTTTCTCCAAATCTCCGTTAAGGTACATAGGAAGCCCACAGCAGCCTTGTCCCTCCGGGATCTCCACCGTCATCCTTTGTTTGCCTAAGACTGCAATCACGGCATCCCCGATCGAGGTATGGGCATAGTTAATCATACAACCGGTGAAGAAGGCAACCCGTTTACCATTAACCGAAACGCTAGCCGTAGCAAAACGTTTCTCTGAAGCCACAGCGGCCGTCGAAGCCGTCTCAGTGTGCAGCACTTCAGAACCTGAGCGTTCGTGTTGCCAGAGTCTTGCACTCTCCACTGGCGTCACCACACTCGGCCAAGAATCCCGGAACGCTTTCGCAGCTAAGGCAGGGAGAAGCCTGCGATACGGCAACCCCACGATCGGAATGCGCGTTCTCTGCCCATTCTCTTCGTGCGCAAAAGCCAGACCCTGGAATCTACGTCCAAGGCTTGCAATACCCTCCAACCGTCTTTCATCCGCCATGACTTTGAAAGCGGTGCTCCAGAGCGCCGGAATGCCATTTTCGGACGCAGCCTGCGCCCGCAGCCGGTTGATCATGTCCGGGGTGTGGATCTGGGAAGGACACACCTCTATGCAATTTTTACAATTTAAGCACAGGGAAAGTCCGCTCACTTCCGCAACCGCCAGTCCTTTTTGAATGGCAGCAGTGATCACCCCACGGCCACCTAGATATTTATCCCCATACTGCTCTCCGACTTCACGGTAGATTGGACAGAAGTTCAGGCAGCTCCCACAATTAATGCAGTACAGGCTTTCTGCGAACCCCTGAGCTTTTGCTTCCCAGCGTCCATATTCTAGCAAGACCACATGGACTTTCTCTGGTCCCAAACCCGCCAAAACCTCATCCCCGTCCAGGTCGAACGTACGGCTCGGGCCGCTGATCACAGAGGCATAGGTGCCAAAATCCTGCCCCACCCCAAAAACCGAAGCGGAACGCACAACGGTCAAGGCATCCTCTAAAGTGGGGACGATCTTCTCAATCCCCGCGATGGCGATGTGCACCTGAGGTAGACTGGTTACCGCTCGGATATTACCCTCATTTTCCATCACCACAATGGAACCCGTATCGGCCGCAATGGCATTCGCGCCGGAAAGCCCCACATTCGCGCTGAGCAAATAGCTGCGCAACGATACGCGCGCAGCTGCCACCAACGCCTCGGCATCCGCCGGCAAAGCTCTTCCCAAGTCCTTACTGAAAATCTCCGCCACACGCTCGACCGTCATGTGAATGGCCGGGGCCAGCGAGTGGCTGGCATGGCTGTCTGCCAACTGCACAATTCGATCCCCGAGATCTGTTTCCACCACTTTTGCCCCTAGGGCCTGCAGGGTTTTGACTAAGTCCACTTCCTTGGCCGCATTGGACTTGGATTTCACCACCAAACCTTCACCAACAATGGATGCAACATAGTGAACCGCGTCTTCTGGCGTCTTCGCCAGAAAGACTTTTACCCCTTTGCGAGTGAGAACATGGATAGCCTGCTCCAAAAGAGCCTCCAAATTGTCTATCGCATACGATTTGATTTCACGCAAACGATCAGACAAGCCCGGATATTGGGGCACCATCTGCCGCATCCCACCACGAATCACACCCAAAGCCCGCTCACGGCCAATGGCCGCTTCTTTGTCATCGAGCCCTGTTCGTACCCGACGGGTCAATTCCTTATTGCTCATATTCACTCCTCGTCTCTCACTGAATCTTCTTAAAGTGAACTCACATTACCCGTACTGGTTGAACGGATTAATCAATTATTCAACCAAAAGTGTCTTTTCCCTTCTTTACTAGAACAGAAATCATTGTTGAATCCCGTCTCTATAATAATCACAACTTTTCTAAGAATTGCATTTTTCGCAGCAGGTATTTATTGTAACCATGTCGAATTACATATTGTATACATGATACAATATGTATGCGCAAAATTACTATCTATAAAGAGGTGTGTCATATGGCTAAAGCGGTCAATTCTTTCGCAGCGGTTCAGGAGGAAATTCGCATCGCGGTCAAGCAGCTTAACCTGGATACGGATGTTTATGAGATGCTGAAGGAACCAAAACGCTCCTTAAGCGTCATGATTCCTGTACGCATGGATGATGGAACGACAAGGGTCTTCTCCGGCTACCGCGTTCAGCACAATGATGCCTTGGGACCTGCAAAAGGCGGAATGCGCTTTCACCCGGATGTGTCCTTGGACGATGTTAAAGCCCTGTCCACGTGGATGACCTTCAAGTGTGCCGTGGTTGGTATCCCTTACGGTGGCGCCAAAGGAGGGGTCATTTGTGAGCCCAAATCCCTATCTCCGGCGGAGTTGGAACGCTTAAGCCGGGCTTATGTCCGTGCTACAAGCCCAATTCTCGGCCCAGATCAAGACATTCCGGCTCCCGATGTTAACACGAACGCCCAAGTCATGTCCTGGATGATGGATGAATACAGTGCGATTGCCGGGCACAATGCCTTCGGTATGATTACGGGTAAACCCCTCATCATCGGAGGTTCTTTAGGGCGGACAGAAGCTACCGCCCGCGGGGTCGTGTTCATCTTAGAAGAAACCTTAAGAACGCTCGGGCGTACCATTGAAGGGATTTCCGTGGCCATTCAGGGATTTGGCAATGTAGGAAGTCATGCAGCCAAAATCCTTTACGACAAGAATGTTAAGATCATCGCCCTGAGTGATGTAAAAGGCGGCATCTTTCAGACTAAAGGATTAAATCCCTATAAAGTTAGCGAACATCAAGCCCTAACGGGTTCTGTGGTCAATTATCCGGGGGCCAAAACCATTTCCAACGCCGAACTGCTGGAGTTATCCTGTGATGTCTTGATCCCAGCCGCTCTCGAAAACCAAATCACAGCCTCCAACGCTCCCCGAATCCAAGCCCAAGTCATCATCGAGGCGGCCAATGGCCCCACGACACGGGAAGCAGACCGGATTCTTGAAAGCCGTGGCATCCTGGTGGTACCTGATATCTTAGCCAATGCCGGAGGAGTAACCGTCTCCTACTTTGAGTGGGTGCAAAACAACATGGGGTTCTATTGGTCAGAAGAAGAAGTCAATCGACGTTTAGGGGAAATCATGGTGCAGGCGTTTCACCGAGTACACTTGCACATGACAAAGGAACAAACCAGCATGCGCGCGGCGGCGTACCTACTGGCTGTCAAAAGGGTGGCAGAAGCCATGCAAATTCGGGGCTGGGTCAGCGGCAAGAGCACAAGACAAGACAAGGTCAAGGTTACTGCCCGTTGAGAAGTGAACCACCCCAGAGCCTAACAGGGGGTGCTAACGTTTGTTAGCGCCCCCTGTTGCCATATAAAGCGTCAGTTCATTATTCATCTTAAATCATTAACTCCCTCATAAATCAAATCAAACAGTTCGGCCAAATCCTCCTCTTCAACACAAGAAAAGGCGATGCGCACATCCCGCTCTCCGAGCGAGATCACCCCTACCCCATATTGCTCCAACAGATGCAGGCGCAGGGGCTCAGCCTTCACGCACTTGAGTTTGATGCACATGAAGTAGCCGGAGTTGAACGGGTAGTACTCCCAAGCTTCATCATACTTGCCACTGTTGAGAATAGCTTTGACTTTATTGGCACGACGTTTTAAAATCTCGTACTTCTGGGCTTTCTGGGACTTAAAATGCGGAGACTTCAGGGTATGAAGCACAAAGGTCTGGGACGGATGCGTGACATTCGAGATCGCCCCGCGAATAATCCCTTGGGTTTTATTTTCCAAGGCACTCAGGACGCCAGGGTCGTTACTGGCATAGGTAATAAAGCCGATCCTAAATCCCCAGACATAGTCTTCTTTGGTCGCACCATCCACCTTGATGGCGAGCACGCGCGGATGGATGTTGGCCAGACGGGCAAAGAGGGATTCCTGGATCGAATCTTCATAAAACAAGCCAAAATAAGCATCATCAGTGACCACCGCTACATTGATTCCGGCCTCGGCCACTTCCTTAATGACCCGGACGATCCCTTTTGCTTCCGCCTCACTGGGAGTATAGCCTGTCGGGTTATTCGGGAAGTTTAGGAGGAGGATGACTTTGCCCTGCTTTTTTTGCGCCAGGAGTGACTCGCGCATCCCTTCCAGGTTGAACCCGCCTTCGGCATCAAAGAAGGGATATGTCTGCACTTTGGCTCCCCGGCGCACCCCAAAAATGAGATGATAGTTGCCCCAGAGTTTATCCGGGAGAATCAACGGATCCCCCGTTTCTACAAACATATCAGCCACAATGCTTAACCCATGCGTCAAGGCATTGGTCACAATCGGTTGACTCATAGATTTCCCTTGCAGAGAGGGGTTTTCCACGAGCATTTTCTCCCGCCAAATCTTCCTCAGTTCCGCTTTGCCGGCGGGAGGGGCATATGTATAGAGATCCTCGGGCTGGTAAAAGGACAAGGTGTCTTGGATCACAGGCAAATAAAGGGGCTTCCCTGCTTCCGTAGCGATCCCAATCGTGGCATTATGGCGATGTGCCTTTTGTTTCGCTTCAGCCGACTGAGTCAGGATCCCCTTGGGAAAATAGAGTTCTTTCCCCAGTTCGGACAAGAGTTCATAGACATAAGGATTTCCGGTTTGGATCTGTAGATTCAACTGTTGAGCAATCTCGTGCATTTTAACTCTACCCTTTCATGACAAGATTTCATTCACTGCTTAGTTTAGCACAAATGCCCACTTTTTGAACCTCACTTTGCGCAATTCCTGCGACACATCACAAAAAAAGAAAGCCTCTACCAGATGGCCTAAAATTTTTATAGACTAAACGGCTTAGCCACAACCCTCCGGCTTTAGACCTCTTCAGACATGGGGAGATTTAGACTTATCCCTTTAATCTCTGAGCTGAGGTGTTGTATAATGGGTCTAGTTGGAAGAAAGGAGCCCCGTCCATGAAAGTGAAGATTTTCAGTTCTCCCGATCCCCGCCTATTGGAAAAAGAAATCAATGAGTGGCTTGAGAATAACAGTTGGATAAGCCTTATCAATATTACCCAGAGTAGCGCCACTTCGACGGCCGTTTCGATTTGGTATAAAGAGCCGGACGTTCCTATTTTAGGTTAAACGCACAGGCTCCATCATTTGTCGAATTGCTCTCAGCTTAGCCATTCGGTTTCAATTTTCTCAACGGTTTCCAGAGATAGACCCGTTATTTCACTGATTACTTCTATGGATAATCCTTTTTTTAAGGCATTTCGGGCTATCTCCAGCTTACCTTCCAGCTTACCTTCCAGTTTACCTTCTTCCCGGCCCTCTTCTCTCAACCATTGTTCGATCTGGGTCATGCGTAACACCTCCAGTAATCTTTTCTTATACGCTTCGGGGAGAAATCTATCGGTGATAGCCACAATCGCTCCAATGATAAAGCTGGTATATTGGCCATTCGTTCCTTTGGCTAATTCAGCGGCCTGTATGGCCATTTCGGCTTCGCTGCGTTTACTCTTCATGAGGGGCAAGAAGATTAGCTTCAATAGGTCTGTTTCTTCTAAGGCTTTGCCTTGTTCCAGTTTGATCTTGATCCGATGATATTCCTGGTCACCATCCATACCTTTCATGTAAACATTTGTAACTTGATAGGTTAAAGAACCTCTCTGCAATCGGTCAGGAGCACTCTCGATCCGGCCGGAATAGATGACGGCTGTGTTGACGTCCCGATCGTATTTTGCAACGATCCTCGCGCCGTAGAATGCAAATCGGCGAAGCATGTCTTCCGGCACAGTAGTCTGAAATTCCAAGTGTAGAAGAGTTTCATCTTCTAAGAGAAAGACGAAATCCAGGCGTTTCTCTTGGGCCTCCACGACCGGCAAGACGGTAGGCATGATATCTCTAATTTTAGCCGTCTTGAGTCCCAAAACCTCTAAAGTTTTATCTTTGAACATCTCGGCTGTAGCCTTCATGATGATATCGTTGTTGTGTCCGCTGATCTGTGTTTCCAGGATTCTCACCTTCTTTCCTTTACCTGTAAATATTATACTATAAGGTTTATGATTAAGAAACTACCTTTTTTCAGTCACACTTGGAGTTGGGTTCCTCTTGATGACCGGCACCCGCACACTTCATGCTGTTGTCATATATAACGATGGCTGCTGTGTTTAAAACTCTGAACGGCTACCGAGACACCTCAAGCATCTTTCCCTGGGTCGATGGCACATGCACTTGTGTGAGCCTATAGACAAGTGCTCCTGCCAGGAGCAATAAGACCGAGATGCATAAAAACAACGTGAGCCCGCCGAAATGGGCAAAGATAACTGCTCCCAGGAGCGGCCCAATGCTTTTGGAAAGACCCCAGTTAAGACTAAACACGGAAAAATACCGACCGCGCATGTCTTCGGGTGCGATAAGGGATATAAGCTTATTCTGGTTAGGAAAGGTAATGCACTCTCCCACCGTGAAAATAACTTCTGCGACAAACAAGAGGGGCACAGCTTTGGCCCAGGGCCCGAAGCCATAACCCACGCCAACCAAGGCAAAAAGGACATAGCCCACGAAGAGGACATGGGGAAGATAGAGTTTTTCCGTTTTCTTAGCCAGCCAAACCGCAGATAACACCACAATCGTGCCATTCATCGTCATCAAAGACGTAAAAATAGTGAGATAGTCCTCGAAGTTCGCCTGAAGATACAGGGGGAAATTAGCTTCAACCTGAGCATACAGAAGCGTGATGGGCATGGCTAACACAGTGAAACTCATCAGGAGTGCGTGCTCCTTGAGGAGGAGTGACCAGGACTTTTTCCGCCTTGCCGGATGTGTAAGTTCTTCGGGAAGAGATCGCTCCGTCCCTTGTCCGGAAGAGACACTAGACTTTTGTTCCGGCCCTACCCGTTTTGTAGGAACCCTCCAGGTTTCCGGCACAAACAGGAGCACGAGAAATCCGTAGATGAAAAGGCTGACAGACGAAGACAAAAAGGCCAGGCTTTGGTTGATCTTTACCATCAAGAGGCCAAGCATCGGCCCCACCGCCGCCCCCAAATTTAAGGCAGTGTGCATCAACGCAAAGACCTCAGAACGCTGATATTCTGGCACAATATCCGCAATCTGGGCATTCGCTGCCGGGAAATATAGGGAAGATGCCGCCCCGTTGAGTACTGACGCCAAGGCAAAATGCAGTGGAGTCTGGGCAAAAACATAGCCGAGCATGGAGATCCCCTGAAACATGAGGCTGTAGACCATCAGGGGTTTGCGCCCGTATTTGTCCGCCAAGCCCCCTGCCCACAGGTTCGTAAACACCCCCATGAGCGGTGCCAGCCCCAAAATGATCCCTATGTAATAGATGCTTCCTGTCTTGTTGTAGAGATAGATCGCTAAAAAGGGGCGAATCGCAAAGCTCGTGACCGTCGTGAGTACCGTACCGATTGCCCTGATCCAAATGGCTCTATCATAGCGCTGCCAAAGTGCAGAAATCTTCATCATTCACTTCCTCTCATATGGCAATGCCCTCTCACATTGCGAGGCTCCCATCCGATGCGCTGTAAAGCCGCAACGGATGGGATCTACCCATGAGGACTTAAAAGTTCATGTGAACATTGTATACTGTATATAACCTACAGTCTACCCGAGCGTAAACTTTTTCTTTCCCGCAAGCCTGTTTAGACAAAAAAGCGAATCTCTTAGCAAGACTCGCCCCTAGACACTACCTATCCGCAAACCTAATCCCCCGCTAACCTATCCCTATGTCCCTATCGATATTCCGGATAGCAGGGCCGCTGTCTTTCGCCAAGAAACTGTGCAGCACCATACCCAGCACAACCAAAGCAATTCCGAGCAATGACCAAATGCCCGGAAACGAACCATGGAGAATCACGACTTCTCCAAGCAGAGCAAAAACCACTTCCCCGGCTTGGGTGGCTTCTACCGCCGCCAGTCGATGCAAGTCTCCCCGGGCTAAGTCGGTCGCTGTGAAGAACAGGATCGTGGCAATCACGCCGGAAGATAAGGCCACGACCAGGGACTGAGCCATTTGCATCCCGCTCGGCGCACCCGTCACTGCATACCCTAATCCAGCCAGGACAAGCCAAAACGGCAGGCTCGCGAGCGTCATGCCTAAGACTCTTTGATAAGTGTCCAGGCTTCCCTGGCAAATCACCATCATTTTACGGTTTCCCAACGGATAGGCAAATGCTGCCAAAAGCACGGGAAGCATGCCTAATACAAGTTCTTGAACCGAAATACGCTGGTTTTGCCCCTGGATAATCACCACTCCGACCAAGATCACCAGGGAGACAGCGACTCCTCGGCGCGGGATCCGGGCACGCACTTTGCGTATTCCCTGCGGGGTCGCCACCCCTACGTAGAACAAAGGAGCCAACAATGACCCCGCGATTATCGTAAGCTGCCAAGTGCTGGCGACTATCCAAGCCGGGCCGTAGGCTGCCGCAAAACACAGCGGAGCATAGAACAGACCAAACCCGACGCTGCTCCACCCGAGCCATACCCAAGGCTCTTTACGCATCTCGGTTAGCAATGCCCTGAGATTTCCGCGCCAAGCTACAATGAGGAAAAGCGGAGGCAGCATGAACAAGTAGCGGAGCACCGCACTCCAAATCCAGCTACCGCCGGAGAGCTCCATGGCTCGGTTCAAGATAAACGTCACCGCAAAGAAAAACGAGGCGAAACTACCCAACACGATTCCTCTCACAGCTTCCCCTCCCGCAATCCTTCCATCCGCTCACTCACTCGCCAGCGAATTCCCTGAGGATCTGCTGCGCTCGCTTCAGCACGGGCTCATCCAGCATTTTCCCCTTCCATTGTACTGCACCTATGCCTTCGGCCTGGTCTGCATCTAAAGATATCACAGGTCCATAAGGTTCACAATACAGGGATAGTTCGGGAAAACCCTTTTTCAACTCTAACAGCGCCAAAACAAGAGCCTGGAGAAAACTCCAGGCTCCGATAAATCACTTGTCTTAGAAGTTGTATACCTCGTCGATCTCTTCATCCGTGAAGTCCCAAGTGGTGTTGTGCGGCGGGCACTCCTCTTTGAAGAACTCGGGGAGACGGTCGTCCTTGTTGGTGAAACCGGCGGCTTGGTTGAAAGCGCGCTCGGTGCGAAGTACCGCTTTGCCCAATTCTGAAACGTCGTCGCCCGTTAAGCTCAAACCATAATGTGCATTGAGCATATCCACAATCGCATCGAATGCAGCAGGGATATCGAGAACCGCGAAGGCAACGAAAAGGCAGAGACCCGTGCTGTCTACCGCTGCAGTGGCAATTTGCAGGTTCCGGGAAAGTTCCGCTTGCCCTTGCTTGCCGTGCGGATCGACATACCCACCGACTTTCAGGATGTTGGCTGTTACGGCGTAGCCTGCAGTATGGTCAGCACCCATCGGGGAGGTTGCGTAAGTAAGGCCTTGCCCCTTGACCACCCGCGGATCATAGGCTGGAATCCCTTGCCCTTTAACAACCGGTACACGGGTCACGCCTAACGCTTTGCCCGTAAAGGCAGCCCCGTTACCCAGAATGCGGCCGAGATAGCTCCCTTTCTTCACTTCGTCAAGCAGATTCAGCATGCCTTGCCCGTCTCCGAAGGGAAGAACGCCTCCTTCCATCGCAACGCCAACCGTGACGGCCGCCTCAATACTATCGAGGCCGATGTCATCACAAATACGGTCAGCTTGGGCAATGACGTCCAAATCATCAATTAAACAGCCAGCCCCGAAGCCCCAAATCGTCTCGTACTCAAAGCCGGATGTAATGTAATTTCCATCCTTGTCATTATACACCTGAGAGCAGCGAATCACACAGCCGGCATGGCAGTTGTGGGTCGGTTTGCCTTTGCGAGCCACGATCGTGTCATACATAGTCTCCCCGCTGATCTTGTCAGCCCCGAAAAAGTTGCCCCGGCGGAAATTTTGTGTCGGCAGACCGCCCGCTTCGTTCAAAATGTTGATCAGAACATCTGTCCCATATTGAGGCAGACCCTGGCCTGTCACCGGGTGCTCCGTCAAAGCCTTAGCAAAGGCCTTGGCGGCTGCACGGAACTTTTCTGGATCCGCAATTTCCGGGCCGGAGGTATTGCTGTCATCAATCGAGATGTACTTGATTTGCTTTGAACCCATGACTGCACCCATGCCGCCCCGACCGGCACTCCGTATATTACCGTCGGGATCCTTGACAGAAATGTTGGCAGCCATCATCCGGTATTCCCCCGCCTGGCCAATAGTCAGTACGCCCACTTTGTCACCGTACTTCTCACTGACACTGCGGATCACTTCATAGT
>JAJZPA010000034.1 GCA_021811425.1 Bacillota bacterium
TGTCCAGCCGGAGAGCGTCCGCCGCGTCCGGCCGGAGAGCGTCCACCGCGTCCGGCAGGGTATCCGCCGCGCCCGGGGATGGAGAATCGTCCGCCGCGCCCGGCCGGAGAGCGTCCACCACGCCCGGAAGGGTATCCACCGCGCCCGGGGATGGAGAATCGTCCACCGCGCCCGGCCGGAGAGCGTCCACCACGCCCGGAAGGGTATCCACCGCGCCCGGGGATGGAGAATCGTCCACCGCGTCCGGCCGGAGAGCGTCCACTGCGTCCGGAAGGGTATCCACCGCGCCCGGGGATGGAGAACCGTCCACCGCGCCCGGCCGGAGAGCGTCCACCACGTCCGGCAGGGTATCCGCCGCGTCCAGGAATGGAGAACCGTCCACCACGCCCGGGGATGGATCGAGCCCCCCGGCCAGGGGGTTATCCGCCGCGCCCAGGGATGGACAATCGGCCATCGCGCCCAGGAATGGATCGTCCAGGCATGCCACCCCGGCCAAGACCCCAAGGAGGAGCGGCCCCAGCAACTTCTGCGGTGGAACAGCCTGTAAAACGGCAAGCACCGGACAAGAAGAAGGCCCAAGATCGGTCATATGAAAAAAGACGACAACCGGAAAAGGATTTTCGCGGTCCCCAGCGCCGCGGCGCTAGGGCACCCATACGAGAATCCCGGGATGCGACGCCGAAACACATCGTGATTCCGGAGACCATCTCTGTCCAGGAATTAGCGGCCAAAATGAGCCGAAAGGCCGGAGAACTCATCGTCAAATTGATGGGGCTTGGTGTCATGGCTACGATTAATCAGGAGCTGGACGCGGAGACATCCACCATTTTGGCCGGCGAGATGGGTGTGACAGTAGAGGTCAAAGTAGAAAAGTCTTTGACCGTGGTTCAAGAAATCCAGGATTCAGAAGAAAGCTTAAAGCCGCGCCCGCCGGTTGTAACGGTCATGGGGCATGTTGATCATGGCAAAACTTCACTTTTGGATGCAATTCGTACAACGAACGTCATAGCTTCCGAGGCTGGCGGGATTACGCAGCACATTGGAGCCTATCAGGTTGAGATTAAAGGACAAAGGATCACGTTCCTCGATACTCCAGGCCACGAAGCCTTTACGGCTATGCGGGCGCGCGGGGCACAGGTTACGGATATTGCCATTCTGGTCGTCGCCGCCGATGACGGGATCATGCCTCAGACGATCGAGGCGATTAATCATGCCAAGGCGGCCGATGTCCCGATCATTATTGCCATAAACAAGATCGATAAAGAGAATGCCAATATCGAGCGGGTTAAGCAGGAACTCACAGAGTATGGTTTGGTGGTCGAAGAATGGGGCGGAGATACGATTGCCGTCCCGGTCTCAGCCAAGACGAAGGTTAACATTGAGCAGCTCCTGGAGATGATACTTCTCGTGGCTGAAGTACGGGAACTGAAAGCAAATCCTAATCGGGCAGCTACGGGAACGGTGATCGAAGCGGAGCTTGACAAGGGTAAAGGGCCGGTAGCCACGGTGCTTGTTGCCAAGGGTACCTTGAATGTAGGGGATGTTGTTGTCGCTGGTTCAGCTTTCGGCAAGATTCGGGCCATGGTTGATGACAAAGGACGGCGTGTTAAAAAAGCAGGCCCAGCAACCCCGGTCGAATTGCAGGGGCTCTCAGAAGTGCCTTTGGCGGGAGAACCGTTCGACGTCGTAAACGATGAAAAGATTGCTCGCCAGATTGCAGGGGCCCGCACCTCCGAGAGGAAAGCGGAAGAAGCTAAACAAACGGTGAAAGTCAGCTTGGATGACCTCTTTGACCGGATTAAAGAGGGAGAAGTCAAAGAACTGAACATCATCATCAAGGCCGATGTTCAAGGTTCAGTCGAAGCCCTAAGACAATCACTAGAGCGTTTGTCGACTGGCGAAGTCCGAGTGAACCCCATCCACGGGGGCGTTGGGGCGATTACGGAAACGGATGTCATGCTGGCAGCGGCATCCAATGCCATCATCATCGGGTTTAACGTTAGGCCAGATTCTAATACGAAGGCGACTGCGGAAATGCAAGGGGTGGATGTTCGCCTTTATCGAGTCATTTATGATGCGATTGAAGATGTGAAGGCGGCCATGACCGGCCTTTTAGACCCCGATTATAAAGAAGTGGTACAAGGAAAGGCGGAAGTTCGCCAGATCTTTAAAGTCCCGAAGGCGGGCAGTGTGGCCGGATGTTTTGTTACGGAGGGCAAAGTAGGCCGTTCGGCGAAGGTTCGGGTTATCCGCGATGGGATCGTCATTCATGAGGGAAATATTGATTCCCTGCGCCGCTTCAAAGATGATGTTCGCGAAGTGAACGAAGGGTATGAATGCGGAATTGGGATTGAGCGTTTTAATGACATCAAAGAAGGAGATACTATTGAAGCCTTTGTCCTTGAAGAAGTAAAACGCCAACTTTAGAGGACAGGGGACACACCTGAATGAATGTTTGACTTTGGGGTGGAGGAATGTCCCCATTGAGTAGAGGCCTGGAGGGATGACTAGTGACCAAGCATAGAGCAAACCGTCTGGCGGAAACGCTAAAAGAAGAAATATCTCAAATGATCCGACGGGAGATCAAAGATCCTCGGCTCGGTTTTGTCACCGTGACGGCTGTTGATGTGGTAGAGGATCTCGGACATGCCAAGGTTTATGTCAGTGTGCTTGGAAGTGCGGAGGAGGCCAAGGAATCTTTAACAATTCTCAATCGGGCGGCGGGCTATGTTCGTGGTGAGCTTGGAAAACGCATTCGCTTGCGACATACCCCGGACATCGTCTTTAAGTATGACCCTTCGATTGAACAAGGGGCCCACATTGCAAAATTGCTTAAGGATGTGCTGCCAACTCAGACGGGGGATGCCCATGAAGACTGAAGCATTCGGCAATTTGGTCGACGAACTCAGAAAAGCGCCGGAAGTGGCGCTTTTCTCCCATGTATCCCCGGATGGAGATTGCCTTGGCTCGATGCTGGCCATCGGTTTGGCCTTGGAGAAGTTGGGAAAAAGAGTTGAGTTTTACAACCCAGATCCGGTACCTAAGAATCTGGCTTTCTTGTCAGGGGCGTCTCGGATTAAACCTTGGCGCGAGGGTATGTTTCTGCCGCAGGCGCTGTTGTTTGTGGATTGTGCGGATTTGCAGCGGGCCAATGTAGAGGACCGGCAGATTCCGGTTCAGGCCACCTGCTTAAACCTTGATCATCACATTTCCAATCAAAAGTTTGGTCACGTTAATGTAGTGGACCCCGAGGCCGCAGCAACCGGTGAACTCGCCTATGATCTGGTACGGGGGCTGGGGGTTCGGTTGGATCAAGAGATGGCTGAGAACCTGTATACGGCCATTTTGACAGATACAGGATCCTTTCAGTATGGGAATACGACGGCTCGAACCCATCAGGTCGCTGCCGAATTATTGGCAGAGGGAATAGAATTCATGCGAATTCATCACCGGATTTTTGATCAGAAGCCACTGGCTCAAGTCCGTCTCCTGGAAAGGGCCCTGTCAAGCCTTGAACTCTTCGCGGATGGGAAACTTGGCATAATGGTCTTATCTATAGCAGATTTTGCTGCCAGCGGCGCGGAGGATGCGTTAAGTGAGGGGCTTATTAATCATGTTCGCACGATTGAGGGGGTAGAGGCTGCAGTCCTTCTACGGGAAGTTGAAGCGGGAAAAGTCAAAGCGGGGCTGCGTTCCAACCTCTGGTTGGATGTGAACGCGATCGCTTCTCAGTTTGGGGGAGGAGGGCATAAGCGGGCTGCAGGGTGTACCATTCAAGCTTCCCTGGCCGATGCCAAAGCACAAATCCTTGTTGCCATGGAGGAGGCTTTGCAAATTGGACGGAGTCATTAATGTCCTCAAGCCTCCCGGTATGACATCGGCTGATGTTGTGGCCTGGCTCAGACGAACGTTAAGTTTCCGTAAAATTGGGCATACAGGAACACTGGATCCGGAAGTGGCCGGGGTGCTGCCGATATGCTTGGGACAAGCCACACGCTTAGCTGAATATTTTACAGAGCAGGGAAAGGCTTACCGGGCCGAAATGCTCTTTGGAATAACAACCGATACTCAGGACATTCACGGGAGGGTGCTTTCCTCGGAGCCTCAGAACCTTGAACGGGAAAGGGTTTTGGAGATGCTTCCGCATTTTCTCGGCAAGATAAGCCAAGTGCCCCCGATGTATTCCGCTGTCCGTAAAGATGGCAAACATTTATATGAATATGCCCGTGCGGGTGTGGCGGTCGAACGTGAAGCCAAAAACGTTGAGATTTACCATATCGAACTGGTTGATTGGCAGGAAGGAGAGTTTCCTCGGGCTTTGCTGGATATTGAATGCGGTAAAGGAACCTATATCCGCACCTTATGCCATGATCTGGGGGAAAAGCTGGGTACCGGGGGAACGATGTCGTACTTGCTTCGTACTCGCTCAGGGCCCTTTGCCCTTGATGCGAGTTGGACCCTGGAAGAGATTGAAACGACCGTGCAAAAGGGAGGAGACGCTTTTCTGCTTCCGCCTGCTGCTGGGCTTGGTCTGTCTCGTGTAGATTTGGCCGCGGCACGGGCAAAAGCCTTTTGCCGAGGGTTGCCATCGTCGTGCCAGCTGGTTAAAGGGAGTGAACCCCGCGACGGGCAAGCGGTTCAAGTCTTCGGTGGAGATGAATGCTTTCTTGGAATCGGAATTTGGCGGGAAGGGGCGGTTTATCCGCATAAGGTCATGGCAGAGTGACTACTTATTCTGAATACCAATAGTTATCTGGATCGGGTGGGACAGGGGGTGGTGTCGTTGGAGGTTGTAACAGATATTGTTGAGAAAGGCAGTCGTTGCGTACTGGCTTTAGGGAATTTCGACGGGGTTCATTTAGGGCACCGTCGCTTGCTGGAAAGCGGCTTAGCTGCAGCCCGGCGCTTAAAGGCGGAGTTTGCGGTGCTCGTATTTTATCCCCATCCCTTGCATGTTCTCTTTCCGGAACGTGGGCTCAAGCTTTTGACGACACAAGAGGAACGGCTGCGGTTTTTTTCCGATATCGGGGTGGATAGAGTATATGTTCTGCCATTTAGTAAGCGCTTAGCTGATATGACACCCGCATGCTTTGCGGAGGAAATTCTTGTGCATTTAGGGGCAGAACATGTTATCGTAGGTTTTAATTACTCCTTTGGGGCTAAAGGGCAGGGATCCCCTGCCGATCTCGAAAGACTAGGTCAGCAGTTAGGGTTCGGCGTCAGTGTCTTACAGGCTCAATCCATCCAGGGACATGTCATTTCTTCGAGCGGTATTCGCAAAGCTTTGCTACACGGGGATGTTGCTACAGCCAGGGAGATGTTGGGTCGGAATCCTTGTCTTTGTGGAACCGTCGTGCAAGGAGAACAAAGAGGTCGGAAACTTGGGTATCCAACGGCTAACCTCTGCCTGAATGAAGAACTACTCGTGCCGAAACGGGGAGTTTATGCGGTAGAGGCCCAGTGGTTGGGCCAAAGGGTTCAGGGTATGATGAATATTGGCATGAAGCCAACCTTTCATGCGGAATATATGACAACGATTGAAGTACATTTTTTTGATTTTGCGGACGATTTGTATGGCCGAGAACTGTCTTTGGAGATTATCGAGCGGGTGCGCGATGAACGCAAGTTTGCAGGGATTGAGGAATTGAAACAACAGCTCGCCAGAGATCAAGAACAGATCCGTCAGGTGTTTCAAGCCGAACATTGAACTTTACAAAGCCTGATTATTATGGTATACTACAACACGTTATTTAACCCTTTGTCTCGGCTAAGCGAAGACTCCAACGCTAGGCTGGGCCTATGGGGATTATAGGAATGGAGGATTGAAAATGCTTACGACGGAACAGAAAAAAGAGATTATGACGAAGTACCAACAGCACGAAGGGGACACGGGTTCTCCCGAAGTGCAAATCGCCCTGTTGACGGCGCGAATTTCCTACCTTACCGAACATTTTAAAAGCCACAAAAAGGATCATCATTCCCGCCGTGGTTTGCTGAAAATGGTCGGCCAGCGGCGTGCCCTCTTAAACTACCTTAAAGACATGGATTTCAACCGTTATCGCAACATTGTCAACCAACTCGGTTTACGCCATTAAAGTTATTGAAAAAGCGGCCTAAATGCCGCTTTTTTGTTTTTTTATCCAAAATGCAGGAAATAATAAGAATATGTCGAAGAGAAAACAAGTTAAGAAGAAGGTTTGGATACATAAGGAGGTTCCACAGTGCAAGAGAATATTCTTGAAAGGTCGATCCAGGTTGGTGGGAGAACGATGACCTTCCAAACAGGCCGAATCGGTAAACAGGCGGGAGGCGCCATCGTCCTGCGCTACGGGGATACGGTGGTATCGGCTTTTGCCACAGGAAGCGCCGAGCCGCGTACGGGCATTGATTTCTTTCCATTAACCGTAGAATTTGAAGAACGTCTTTATGCGGCAGGCAAAATACCGGGAGGGTTTATCAAGCGGGAAGGCCGTCCCAGCGAGAAAGCCATACTGTCGGCTCGTTTAATTGATCGGCCGATCCGGCCCTTGTTTCCTGATGGTTTTCGCAATGATGTGCAAGTCGTGGCTATGGTTATGTCGGTCGATCAGGATTGTGCATCCGATATTACCGCTATCAATGCGGCCTCTGCAGCGCTTACGATTTCCAATGTTCCCTTTGAAGGGCCTGTGGCTGCAGTGACAGTGGGTTTGGTTGACGAAGAACTTGTTCTGAACCCAACGGTGGCTCAAGCTGAAAAGAGCCGCATGCATTTGACGGTGGCGGGTACCAAGGATGCGGTCATGATGGTGGAAGCGGGCGCCAAAGAAGTGCGTGAGGAGCAGATGCTTGAAGCGATTATGTTTGGACATCAAGAGATCGTACGCCTGGCTGAATTCATTGAGTCGTTCCGGAAAGAAGCTCTCGGCCTGGGTTTAGCAAAAGAAAAAATGGAAGTGAAGAACCCCGCCTTGCCTCAAAACCTGCTGGATGCAGTGAATCGGTTTGCCTATGATAAAATGGATAAGGCAGTCAGGGTTGAGGAGAAGAAGGCTCGTGAGGCGGCTGTCGATGCAGTCAAGGGTGAGGCATTGGCATATCTTGCCGAAGAGTTTCCTGAAGAGGAAAAAGCGATTAAGACGGTTCTTGAAGATATGGTGCACAAGATTGTTCGCCGTTTGATCACGGTTGAACATATTCGTCCCGATGGCAGGGCGTTGGATGAAGTTCGGCCGATTGCGGTTGAAGTGGGCATTTTGCCACGAACTCACGGTACGGGTCTGTTTACGCGTGGGCAAACTCAGGTACTTACAGTGGCAACTTTAGGTGCGGTAGGGGATGAGCAGATCTTGGACGGGCTTGGTCTGGAAGAGTCCAAACGTTACATGCATCACTATAACTTTCCTCCATTCAGCGTGGGAGAGACTCGTCCGATGCGCGGTCCGGGGCGCAGGGAAATTGGGCACGGAGCCCTTGCCGAGCGGGCGCTCATTCCGGTTATTCCGGATGAAACGGAGTTTCCGTATACGATTCGGCTGGTGTCTGAAGTCCTGGAATCGAATGGTTCCAGTTCCATGGCCTCCGTCTGCGGGAGTACGCTGTCATTAATGGATGCGGGCGTTCCAATTAAGGCTCCGGTAGCCGGTGTGGCGATGGGGCTGATTAAAGAAGATGATCATATTGCCATTCTAACGGATATTCAGGGTATGGAAGACCACGATGGAGACATGGATTTCAAGGTTGCCGGAACCAAGGAGGGGGTTACAGCCCTGCAAATGGACATTAAGATTGCCGGAGTGTCTCGCGAAATCTTGAGTCAGGCCTTGACTCAGGCCAAGACCGGACGCTTGTTCATTCTGGAAAAGATGTTAAATGTCATTGAAGACCCCCGTCCTCAGCTCTCACCTTTTGCTCCCCGGATTATTACCACGTCGATTCACCCGGATAAAATCCGGGACGTGATCGGAGCCGGAGGCAAGACGATCAAGAAGATCATCGAAGAAACCGGGGCTAAGATCGATATTGAAGATGACGGACGGGTTTTTATCTCGGCGATCGATGGTGAAGCCGGGGAGAAAGCCCTGAAAATCGTACAGGCGTTAACTCAAGATGTTGAAGTTGGGAAGATTTATAACGGTAGAGTGACGCGCACGATGGATTTTGGTGCGTTTGTTGAAGTAATTCCGGGTGTGCTGGGTTTGAACGGGAAAGAAGGACTTGTGCATATTTCCCAGCTAGCCCATAGCCGCGTGGAGAAGGTTGAAGACGTGGTAAAAGTTGGGGATGCGATTCTTGTGAAGGCCACCGGGATCGACAAACAGGGCCGGCTCAACCTTTCGCGTAAAGAGGCTTTGCCGGATCCCCGCAAGGAACTCAATCAGTGAATTATTTTGGGTGTATGCCCTCCCTTCCCTCAGCATAGTGTATTGAGGGAAGTTTTTATTTGTCCTACAGAACAGAGTGTAAATTTTGTAGGCGGACGAGGAGGGCCAAATGCTGTTCCTGCACATTTCACGGCGAGCTCTCGCGATAGCGGGCATCCTGATTTTACTGGGTGTGGGTGTGTTCTCTGAGCGTTTCATTTCCACGCCGGCGATTAGCGATAAGCCTCTGGAACAGGTGAAGACTTCTGAGAAGGTCATAGCGTTTACAATTAATGTCGATTGGGGTGAAGAATACTTGCCCGCAATCTTAGATGTGCTGGACAAAGAACAAGCCAAAGTGACCTTTTTTGTCACAGGACGCTGGGCTAAAAACCACCCTGAACTACTAAAACAGATGGCAGGGCGCGGGCATCAGATCGAGAATCATGGTTATTCCCATCCGCATCCAGATCGTCTCTCTGTAGGAGCTAATCAAGAAGAAATAAAGAAGACTGAAAGCATAATACTCAGACTTATCGGGTATCAGACTGAGTATTATGCCCCTCCCTATGGCGAGACAGGCAGTCCAGGCTTGAAGGCGGCAAAAGCCTTGGGCTATCAGACGGTCTTGTGGACCTTGGATACCGTGGATTGGCGACCAGAGAGTGCACCGGAAGTGATTGCTGCGCGCATTTTGCGCCCGGCCGTGCGCTTTGGAATTAAGCCGGAAAAACGAGGGGCTATTATCTTAATGCATCCGAAAGAAAATACGCTTAAGGCTCTGCCTGGCATGCTGCAACAATTGGCTAAAGATGGGTATCGTTTTGTTACACTGGCTGAATTGATAACATTCGGCGAGGAAGGGAATACTACCTCATAGATTAGGAAAATGAGGTGGTCAAATGCTCAGGGCAATGAGGATGCTAGCCTGGTGCAGCGTCTTTCTTTACATGGGAAGTGTTTTTGTCTTTTTGCCGCGATTGGCGGTCGCTGACCAACTCATGCAACCCAGTGTGACCGCTGATGCGGCCGTTCTAATGGATGTCGTGACCGGGGATATTCTCTTGGACAAACAAGCGCACAAGCGGAGGCCGCCTGCCAGCACAACCAAGATCATGACGGCGATCTTAGGATTGGAACTGGGCAGCCCCCAGGAAATCGTGACCGTAAGTCCGAAAGCGGCCCAGGTGGGAGAAGCAACTCTGCATCTCGATCCAGGTGAAAAGATTACGTTATATGAGCTAATTACAGGCGCTCTGGTTAAATCCGGGAATGATGCCTGTGTCGCCATCGCTGAGCAGATTGCAGGAAGTGAAGATCGGTTTGTGGGTTTGATGAACCAAAAAGCCCTGCTTTTGGGAGCTGCGGATACGCATTTTGCGAACCCTAATGGTTTGCCCAACAAAAACCATTACTCCACTGCTTATGATTTGGCTTTAATGGCGCGCTATGGGTTACAGTTGCCGACGTTTTCCTCCATCACGCGGCAGAAAGAGACCGAGATCCACTTCTTGGAGCCGGATGTCTTTATGAATTTGCGCAATACAAATAAACTTCTTTGGAATTACCCTTATGCCGATGGGGTTAAGACAGGCACAACCAATGCCGCAGGTAAATGTTTGGTGGCTTCGGCGACCAAAGAGGGGAGGCAATTAGTGGCCGTTGTTTTAAATGCCCCGAACCGCTTTGGAGATGCTCAGAAGCTTTTGGACTGGGGTTTTTCGCATACGCAGACCGTGCAGTTAGCGAAAGCGGGTGAGATTAAGGGGGAATTTCCCCTGCCGGGTGGCGGGATACCGGCGTTCTTAGAGGGCCCGGTTGAAGTTAGCATCCATACAGAGGAGAAGGCGAAATTGACCACTAAGGTAGTCTGGCGGCTAGAGCATAAGCTCCCCATTAAGGCGGGGGAGGTTCTCGGCCAGTATGAGGTCTGGCTGGGGGAAAAACGATTGAAAAGTGTGCCCTTGATCGGGGAACTTACGGTCGCACTTGATTTTTGGGAAAGGCTGAAACGGCTAGGAAAGGATTAAACGGTGGAAGGATTTTTGACTTTGGACGCGAATTACTGCCAAGTGGAGAGGAGTGAAAGGTTTGTTCCAAAAAGTTGTACTGCCTAATGGGGTGCGAGTCATTACTGAAGAAATTGAACATGTTCGCTCGGTAGCGCTGGGGCTTTGGGTCGGAGCGGGGTCGAGGGATGAACGAGCTGGGTATGAGGGCATTTCTCATTTCATTGAGCACATGTTGTTTAAGGGTACGGAGAAGCGAACGGCCAGAGAACTTGCGGAGTCGCTGGAAACGGTGGGAGGACAGCTTAATGCCTTTACGACCAAGGAATACACCTGTTTTTATGCCAAGGTGCTGGACGAAGATCTTGATTTAGCCATTGATGTTTTGAGTGATATGTTTTTCAATTCCTTATTTGATCCGAAGGAGATCGAGAAAGAGAAGAAGGTTGTTATCGAAGAGATCAAGATGTATGAGGATTCTCCGGATGAACTTATCCATGACCTGTTTTCCGAGTTCGTCTGGAACGATCATTCTCTGGGTAAGCCTATCCTGGGGACGGAAGCGAGTATTCGGGCCTTAAGCCGTGAAAAGGTATTGGACTACATCTCACATCACTATGCTCCGGATAATTTGGTGATTGCCGTCGCAGGAAGCATCAAGCATGAGGATATCATGGCTAAACTTTCGCAACGTTACGGTCAGTTTAAACGAGGGGGTAAACGACTCTTAGAGGGCACACCCCAAGGACAGACTGTTGAGCGTTTTATCAAAAAGGACACAGAGCAGGCTCACTTGATTCTGGGTGTTCCCGGGCTCGGACAAGATGATCCGGATATTTACCCGATACATGTGTTCAATAATGTCTTGGGAGGCGGTCTTAGCTCGCGCCTCTTTCAAGAAATTCGGGAACAGAGGGGACTTGCCTATTCCGTGTACTCCTATCATTCAATCTATGTGGATACCGGGCTTTTCGCCATTTACGCGGGTACCAGCCCGGCTAACACCCAGGAAGTTGTTGAATGCGTTCTCGGCGAAATCAAGGATTTAAAGGAAAAAGGAATTACACAAGGGGAACTGGAACGTACGAAGGCTCAAATCAAAGGGAGCCTTTATTTAGGTCTGGAATCGGTCAGCAGCCGGATGAGTCGTTTGGGCAAAACAGAGCTGAGTTACAACCGGGTACTTACTCCCGAAGAGGTCGTGGAGAAACTGGAGAAGGTCACACTGGAGGATGTTCAGCATGTGATTCAGCGTCTCTGGCAGCAGAAGAGGATTAGTCTAGCGATGATTGGCCCAGCCGGGCATGAAGCGAATTTGCAGGAGGCTTTGGGAAAAGCAGGCTGGAGACAAACTGACAAAGGAGTTAGGGGGAAATGATGGATATTCAAGTTAAAGTAAAGATTTTAAGAGACGGAGCCGTTTTGCCTCAGTACGAGACGAACGGTTCGGCCGGAGTCGATTTACACGCTTGTCTGGATCACGCTGCGGAAATTCTCCTTGAACCAGGACAGGTGGCCAAAATTCCCACTGGGCTCGCGCTGGAACTTCCGAATTCAGGGGTTGTAGCCTTAGTCATGGCTCGGAGTGGGTTGGCTGCAAAGCATGGGCTGGACATCGCGAATGGTGTAGGAGTGATCGATTCCGATTATCGCGGCGAGCTGCAGGTGCTGGTGCGCAACTTAGGAGAGGAGCCCTTTAGGATTCGGCATGGACAACGAATTGCTCAGATGCTGTTCATGCCCATGATTCAGGTCCAATTGGAGAGGACAGAGGAATTGTCTAAAACAGAACGGGGTAGCGCTGGGTTTGGTTCAACAGGTATTTAAAGAGTTCTAGCGCTGGTTGTCTCTTCATAGAATTCCCTATAGAGGGGAGGGAGAGCCATGCAGGCACTGGGGCTTATTCTTCTGGCGTTGGGAATGGTGATGTCTGTCAACGAACGGCGTTTTTTGCTGATGTGGCGCAGCCAGCCGGCGTCTAGTCCACTCTCCACAGGGTTGGCCCAGCTTGTGGGTACAGCTGGGGGGATTTATTTGGCATTGGAGTTGTTGTTTTCTTTTTTAAAAATACCGCAAGACTGGTGGAGTGACTCCGTTTTCGTGGTTGAGCCGTTGGCCTTAATTTCTTTATTCCTAGCAATTATTCAACCTTTTGTCATTCGGGCTTGGATGCGGTTTCGCAGGTAGGGGGTAAAGAACTTATGCTTTTAAGCGATCTGGCAGGTAAGGAAATCATCAACATTTATGATGGGGCCAAATTGGGCATGGTGGGTGACGCCGATCTGGCGATTTCTCCGACAGGAGGGATTGAAGCTATCGTCCTCACCTCAAGGGGCGGGTTTGCCGGATTTCTCGGGGAGCGGGATCGAGATATCCTGGTTATTCCTTGGCAAGCGGTTAAGAAGGTTGGTTCTGAGGTGATTATTGTCGATTTGCATAATAAATCAGAACGAATGCGTAAATATTCGGTTTGACGCTGTTCGCCATTTAAATTAAAATAAGAATTATAGCACCCCGAAGTGCGTTTTGCAGCGGGGTTTTTGAGTTATTCACTGCAGGGGGGGTTTAATTGAAGAAGATTCGTGTCTTTGTATCAGGGGCAAGCGGGAAAATGGGGCAAGAAGTGGTGCGTACTCTCTTGCAGCAGGATGATATGGTTGTGGCTGGAGCAGCTGATACCCGAAATCAAGGAATGGATCTGGGCTATGTGATTGGGGCTACCCCCATCGGAGTTGATTTGGGAGGTCCGCTTTCAACCGAAAGTTTGTTGGTTTCCAGAGCTGATGTACTGGTTGATTTCACGAATCCCCAGTCTGTGCTTCGAAATGCCAAGACGGCGATCAGCCATGGTGTCGTTCCGGTGATCGGTACGACCGGGCTCGATGAAACGGAAATCGGAGAAATCCGGGATTTGGTCAATAAAGAAGGGGTAGGTGCATTTATTGCTCCAAATTTCGCCTTGGGCGCTATCTTAATGATGCGCTTTGCCCGAGAAGCAGCCAAGTATTTCCCGAATGTCGAGATTATTGAGTTGCATCATGATCAGAAGCTGGATGCCCCTTCAGGAACAGCTCTGAAGACGGCTGAATGGATTTCCGAAGTCCGTCAAGCCATGGTTCAAGGGCATCCGAATGAATACGAAAAGCTTGACGGTGCACGGGGAGCGAATTATGCCGGCATGCGGATTCACTCGGTTCGCCTGCCAGGGCTTATTGCTCATCAGGAGGTTATCTTTGGTGCTACAGGACAGGCCCTGACCATCCGGCATGATGCGTTTTCCCGTGAAACGTATATGGCGGGCGTTATGCTGGCTATTCGCAAGGCCGTACAATCGACAGAACTCGTCATTGGACTTGAGAATTTCCTCGATTAGGAATTTGTGCCGGGGAACCGCACGCTTTCTGCCTTCATATACTGGATTAGTAGTCAATGGACACTGTTCAAAGGGGGCATAAAGATGGTTGCGGGTCTAAAGGGAATTAGACTGGCCGTAGTCGGGGGGGATGACAGAGAAATTTATCTGATTCCTGAACTACAAAAGCTGGGGGCCTACATAGTCGGAGTCGGATTGGAAAAAGCGCCGCCCATTCCGGGTCTAACCCTGGTAGGGACGCTACTGGAAGCGGTTAGCCAGGTGGATGTGTTGCTTTTGCCGATGTTCGGTACGGATGAACGTGGGCTCGTAAAAGCCAAATACGGAAATTCCCCGGTGGTTTTGAACAAGGAGGTTTTACAGGCAATTCCCTCAAAGGTGCCTCTGTGTATTGGTTGGGCACGTCAAGCCTTAAAATCTGCAGCAGACATGCTGGGGATACGCATCGTCGAAACGGCCAACTTACCTGAGTTGGCGATTTTGAACTCCATTCCTTCAGCTGAAGGCGCGATCCAAATGGCGATGGAAGCGACGCCAATCACCCTTCACGGAAGCCAGAGCTTTGTAATTGGGCTTGGCCGTACGGGCTGGACCCTTGCTCGGATGCTGATGGGAATCGGTGCCCATGTGACCGGAGTTGCCCGCAATAGTGCGGATCTCGCCCGAGCTGCCGAAATGGGTTTTCAGCCTGTTCATCTGTCGGACTTGGAAGACCAGATCGATCGGGCGGAAATCGTGTTCAACACAGCTCCGGCCCCGGTTCTCGACCGCGTTATGTTGGAAATGATGGCGCGCGATGCGGTGATTATCGATTTGGCTTCACTTCCGGGCGGAACAGACTTTGAATATGCCCAGATGTTGGGGATCAAAGCCCTGCTCGCTCCCGGGCTGCCTGGCATTGTAGCTCCGAAAACGGCCGGAAAAATTCTCGCTCAAGTTTATCCGCAACTCATCCTTCGTCAACTTTCCACAGTGAATGCGTTGGTTTAACGATTGCAGCGGAGGTGCGAAGGGATGCAGTTCGACGGGTTGAAAATCGGGTTTGCAGTGACAGGTTCACATTGCACATTGCATGAGATTACGGGAGTCATGCAGGAACTCGTAGACCAAGGTGCCGATTTGACCCCGATTATATCCTACTCGGTGGAGAGTATGGATACACGTTTTGGTAAAGCGGAGGACTGGAAAAGGGCATTTCAGGAAATTACCCATAAGGAGCCCATACACACGATAGCCGATGCCGAACCGGTGGGCCCCAAAAAGATGTTTGATTGTATGATCATCGCCCCATGTACAGGAAACACTCTGGCTAAACTGGCGAACGGGATTACAGATACCCCAGTGCTGATGGCTGCAAAGGCCCATTTGCGTAACCAGAGGCCGTTGGTTATTGCTATTTCCACTAATGATGGGTTGGGGCTCAATGCACGTAATATTGGGGTACTTTTAATCTCAAAAAATATTTATTTTGTTCCATTCGGGCAGGATAACCCGAAAGCGAAGGCCAATTCATTGGTGGCTCATATGAGCATGGTTCCGGAAGCCGTTCTTAAGGCTTGTGAAGGGAAACAAATTCAACCAGTCTTATGGGATTATCGTTAAACACAGGATTTTCAAGTTTTACTCCGGGGCAGGAGGTATGTCCCGGTTCAAGGTCAAGGGGACACACCGGAATCAGAGGCCAGAGGCCAGAAGCCGGAATTTAAGAACCGCTTGTGCCCCGAAAGGGGTGCATGCAGTCGAGCATCGAGCATCGAACCTCGGACTTCGATTTGGTGCCGGAGGTATGTCCCTGCTTAAGGTCAGGGGACACACCTCTAAAGTCAGACTGGACTCCTAAGTTGGAGGTATGTCCCCAATTTAATTAAAGGAGGGCAATTAATGCCGAATGTTGCGATCGTTGGCGCTACAGGCGCGGTTGGGCAAGAGTTTTTGAAGATCCTTACAGAGCGAAAGTTTCCGGTGGATGAGTTGAGACTTCTCGCGACCCAGCGTTCTGCTGGAAAGAAGGTCTTATGGCAAGGCCGGGAATTGACGGTTGCAGAGACGACCCATGACAGTTTTAAAGGGATCGACATGGCTCTTTTTGCCGGGGGCTCGAGCAGCACGGAATATGCCCGTTCTGCGGTAGCCAGTGGCGCAGTCGTCATCGACAATAGCAGTGCCTTCCGCCTCGATCCCGAAGTTCCCCTGGTGGTTCCAGAAGTGAACCCGGAAGATGTCAAATGGCATCAAGGGATTATCGCTAACCCCAACTGCTCGACGATCATTATGGTCGTGGCTCTAAAACCGATTTTTGATCTGGCCGGGATCCGACGGGTAGTTGTTTCCACATACCAGGCTGTTTCCGGAGCGGGACGGGAAGGCATCGAAGAATTGGAAACTCAGGTTAGAGCTTGGGGACAAGGTGAAACGTTGGTTTCTCAGGTCTTTCCCTATCAGATTGCCTTCAACTTGATCCCCCGCATTGATGTCTTCCAGGAGGGCAACTATACTAAAGAGGAATGGAAGATGGTGAAAGAGACCCAGAAGATCTTCCACATTCCTGAGATGAGGATTACCGCAACTACAGTTCGGGTGCCGGTGTTGAGAAGCCATTCGGAATCTATCAACATTGAGACTGAGCGCAAGGTGAGTTTGGAGGATGTCCGCAAGGTTTTGGGCCAAGCTCCTGGGGTGATTGTCATCGATCATGTAGCACAAGACCGTTATCCCATGCCCCTCTACAGCGCGGATACGGATGAAGTTTATGTTGGACGCATCCGTGAAGACTTTACCGTGGAAAGCGGCTTGAATCTTTGGGTGGTTGGCGACCAGATTCGTAAAGGGGCAGCTACGAATGCCGTGCAAATTGCGGAGTTGCTTCTCTAAAGAAGAGGGATTCAAAAGTTATTTGACGAAGTGTAATTGGGAACGGCTTTTTACGGTCGTTCCCTACATAATAACCGATATTCTCATCTTGTGGTTGGTCTGGAACATCAGCGGCTGTACCTTTGGGCAGGAGAGGAGAATGGAGCTGGGAGGAGTTTGGATTGCGTATTTTAGTCCAAAAGTTTGGGGGCACTTCAGTCGCCACTCCGGAACGTCGGACGCAGGTGGCGGCTAAAGTTTCAGAAGCCGTGAGTGAAGGGTATTCCCCGGTGGTTGTCGTTTCGGCGATTGGTCGAAGTGGGGATCCCTACGCGACCGATACGCTACTCAGCCTTGTCAAGGGAATTTACGGCGATGTTCCCAAACGGGAGCTTGATCTATTAATGAGCTGTGGCGAAATCATTTCGGGGGCGGTCGTGGTGACCACTCTGCAGAGCTTGGGGTTCGAAGCCGTTCTCTTAACGGGTGGCCAAGCGGGTATTATCACGAATGATAGCTTCGGAGACGCACGGATCATTCGGGTTGAGCCACAGGCTATTCTTGAGCATGTGGAAAGCGGTGTGATCGTCGTGGTAACGGGTTTTCAGGGGGGTACCGAAGAGGGACAGATTACGACACTGGGACGTGGCGGAAGTGATACCACGGCGTCTGCTCTTGGTGTAGCACTTAACGCAGAAGCGATTGACATTTATACTGATGTCGAAGGGATCATGACAGCTGATCCCAGGATTGTAGAAGATGCGCGCATTTTAGATACAGTAACCTATACCGAAATCACCCAGCTGGCTCATCAGGGGGCAAAAGTCATTCATCCCCGTGCTGTCGAGATCGCGATGCAGCGAAACATCCCAATACGGATAAAATCCACGTTTTCTGATGCTCCGGGGACGCTTGTCACCAGTATGCAACCTAATATGGGAGCAGGTACAGATATTACCGGTGATCGTCTGATCACGGGAATTGCCCATACTCCGAATGTAACCCAAATCCGGGTGAGTATGCAGGATGTGGAGAATGTCCGCGATGCCCATAAAAAAATCTTTAAGGCCATGGCTTTAGCAGATATCAGTGTGGATTTTATCAGCGTTCAGCCTGAGAGCGTGCTCTACACCGTGCGCGATGAGGTGGGTGATAAGGCGGTCCAGATCCTGCAGAACATGGGATTTACTCCCGTTATGATTCCCAGTTGTGCTAAGATTTCCATTGTGGGAGCCGGCATCTCCGGCGTGCCGGGAGTGATGGCGAAGATGGTTGAAGCCATGTCAGATGCTGGAGTGGAAATATTGCAGTCAGCTGACTCACATGCAACGATCTGGATTCTCGTGAAAAAGGAAAATATGGTCGTAGCGGTACAAGCCTTGCACAAAAAGTTCCAGCTAGGGGCATGAGAAAACCTCTACTCGGATAGATTAGGGTTTCAGAGGGCTTTGATTGGAGAAAACAGTAGTTATTTAGAGCGGTTTCTCTGGAGAGAATAGAAAGGATGAGACTTAATGGGCTTTGGACCAATTTTAACAGCAATGATCACCCCGATGAATGACAGGCTTGAAGTGGATTATGAGGAAGCCAAGCGGTTAGCGCTTCACCTCATCGAACATGGCTCAGATGGAGTGGTCGTGTGTGGTACCACTGGTGAATCCCCAACCGTGACCACCGCAGAGAAACTTCAACTTTTCCGTGTCGTGAAAGAGGCCGTTGGCTCGAGAGGAGCCGTCATTGCCGGAGTTGGTTCCAATTCGACGGAGACTAGTGTGCGTTTGACTGAACAAACCAAGGATATTGATGTCGATGGGGTCATGGCTGTCGTTCCCTATTATAATAAACCTTCCCAGGAGGGACTTTATCGGCATTTTAGGGCCATTGCTGAGGCAACTCCTTTGCCGCTAATGCTTTACAATGTTCCCGGAAGGACCTCCTCGAATATGCTGCCGGGGACGGTGAAACGGCTCTCTGAAATTGCCAATATCACCAGCCTTAAAGAAGCTGCCGGTTCCATTGATCAAGTGAGCGAACTAAAACGAGTTTTACCGCCCGAATTTCAAGTATACAGCGGGGATGACTCCTTAACGTTGCCCATGCTAAGTCTTGGGTGTAGCGGTATTGTGAGTGTAGCAGCCCATGTGATTGGCGATGAGATGAAAGCTATGGTTGATGCATGGTTTAACAAAGAACCGCAAAAGGCTTGGGAATGGCATCTGAAGCTCTATCCAGTCTTTAAAGGAATTTTCGTGACCAGTAATCCGGTTCCGATCAAGGCTCTCATGAATATTTTGGGATTCAAAGCGGGGGGGGTCCGCCTGCCTCTCGTCGAAGCGAGTGCTGAAGAGAAGGAATTTTTAACAAAGTTATTAGCCGAGATTAAAGGTTAGGGGACACACCGGAATCAGAGGCCAGAATTTAAGAACCGCTTGTGCCCCGAAAGGGGTGCATGCAGTCGAGCATCGAGCATCGAACCTCGGACCTCGGACTTCGATTTGATGCCGGAGGTATGTCCCGGTTCAAGGTCAGGGGACACACCTCCTAATGTCAAGTGAGATAAAGCTTTGGAGCCGGAGGTATGTCCCCATTAAATTGGGCTAAAATTCGCCTCCAATATAGGTACAAAGAAAGCGCAGAGGGCTGTTGGAACAGTGCCCGCTGCGCTTTTTGCTACTTTAGGGCAACCAGTTCACTTCCGCAACTCACTTCTGTAGGTGAAATTCCCAACCACAGTAGTATTCTGGCGGATGGGGGTCAGGAGGGCAGGCTAGGCACAGCGTTTCTATTCTGGGGTCGATGGTGGAAGCAAACAGGGAGTATTCCACTTCGCCTACAGGTTTGCAGGGAAAATCGGGAAGACCTTTGCGGGTTCGGGCCGATTGAACCCGACAGTCATTCATCTTGAGGACAAGCGTGGAATCATTCGGACGAAGTATCTCTTGTTGATTGATAAAGGCATAGAGACGAAAGTTAAGTGCACGTTCGAGACCGTCCAGTCCAGGGTTTTCAGGTAATTTGAGGAATTCCATGATCCGTTTTGCTTCAATGACGGTAAAGCGCCGCCAAGCCTCTGTGTCATGATAGATTGCTTCTTCCATGCCTCGTGACCGTTCGATGCTTTGGAACCAGAGACCATCATGGGCAAGCCAGCGTTTAGCCAAATCGGTGAGGAGTTCCAGAGCTTGTTCACGGGTTAAGTTCTCGCGGTCGATTAACATAGGTGCATACCTCCCATTGGAAAGAGTTTGCGGCCTCAAGACCGAGTGCGAAAATTAAGTATATTAAGAACTATTCACCATCCGCACTAAAAATCCTGCTAACCTAAGGCGAATTTTTCAGCTACTGATGCCCTTGCTAGTCAACTGTAAGGGATGTATAATTAATCTAACGTTATTGTGCGGTAAATACTCCCATGTTCTTCGAAAGACTTCTGTCACCAGGGGCGTTGTGTTCAAGGGGTCTTTCGCGTCTTTTTGGTGTCCGTTATCAAAATGGTGTCCGTTATCAAAACAACAGGCGTTAGAGAGAACTCAGGTTTATAGGTCTGGCACAATGCAGTTATTAAGATGGGAAAATATGCAGGAGGTGTATTTATTTGCCAAAGGAGCATAAGCTTCAGATCATTCCGTTAGGCGGTTTGGGGGAAATCGGCAAGAATATGACCGTCGTCCGATATGACAACCAAATGCTCTTGATTGATGCCGGCTTAGCATTTCCGGAAGATGAAATGCTGGGCATTGATATTGTCATTCCAGACTATTCATTTCTGATTGAGCATAAAGAATCGCTCTTGGGGATCTTAGTTACGCATGGCCATGAGGATCATATCGGTGCCTTGCCCTATCTTTTGCGGGATTTAGATGTTCCGATTTTTGCAACCCGTTTGACGCTTGGCCTCATTCAATCCAAGTTGAAAGAAAGCAATTTGAATAACATTAAGGCCACGGTGGTTCAGCCGCGGGATGTCGTGAAACTTGGAGTCTTTCGCATTGAGTTTATTCGTGTCAGCCACAGTATTCCTGACGCTGTTGGTGTGGCTATCCACACGCCGCTGGGTATCATCGTGCATACGGGGGACTTTAAGCTGGATCATACCCCTGTTTCCGGGGATATCTTGGATATTCATAAATTTGCGGAGTTAGGAGATAAAGGGGTTCTTTGTCTCATGTCGGATAGCACGAATGTAGAACGCCCCGGGTTTACCATGTCTGAAAGCCGTGTCGGGCAAATGTTCGATGAAACCTTTCGTAATGCTAAGGATCGCATTATCCTTGCCAGTTTTGCGTCCAACGTCCATCGCATCCAACAAGCGATCACGGCTGCTTACAAGACGAACCGCAAGGTTACCGTTGTTGGCCGCAGCATGGTCAATGTCGTGACCATCGCGGCGGAACTGGGATATTTAGACATACCGGAAGACACATTGGTCGATGTGGATGAGATTTTGAACTTGCCCGGGAATAGAGCTTGTATTTTGACTACGGGAAGTCAGGGGGAGCCTATGTCAGCACTGACGCGCATGGCCATGAACGATCACCGACGTGTCGAGATTCAGCCTGGGGATACGGTTATCATTTCGGCAAGCCCGATACCGGGGAATGAGAAATCGATTGCGCGAACGATTGATCATTTATTTAAACAGGGTGCGAACGTTATTTATGAGTCCATTTCTGGCATGCATGTTTCTGGCCATGCCAGCCAAGAAGAACTTAAGCTTATGCTGAACATGGTTCGACCGCAACACTTCGTGCCTGTACATGGAGAATATCGCATGCTCATTAAGCATGCTGAGTTGGCGGAACAATTGGGCATTGCGCGGGAAAATATCTTTGTCGCCGAGAATGGGAGTATCATCGAGTTCAACCGGAACGGAGCATCTTTGAGCGGTAAGGTCACAGCTGGGAAAGTTTTGATCGATGGGCTTGGAGTAGGAGATGTCGGCAATATCGTTTTGCGAGACAGGAAACAGCTGTCTCAGGATGGAATTCTAATTGTCGTTATGACTTTGAGCCGTGCTACCGGAGCGATTGTTGCAGGTCCGGATGTTGTTACGCGAGGGTTTGTCTACGTGCGTGAATCAGAATCAATGCTTGAAGAGGCCAAGGAGAAGGTCCGCCAGACCATGGTCCGCTGCCGCGAAAACAGGATCACGGAATGGGCGGTTCTTAAAAGTCAGGTGCGTGATGCTTTGAGTAAGCATTTGTATGAGAAAACAAGGCGACGTCCGATGATTCTGCCAATTATTCAAGAAATTGAATAGTCGAATCCTGCAATAGTTAGCAAAGAAATAAAAAACGGCTAGCACCTAAGTGCGAGCCGTTTTTATGTGCTTTCACTTCATAAGCATAATGAATGTTGCTTTGACTATCGCCGAAACCGTATCAGCCCCAAGTCCTCGACTACATCTTGGGTGATGACCGCAACGAGTCTAAAACCAGTTACATCCAATTCCACTTTTGAGGTAACGATACCGTTTTAAATGGCTTTAATCGTCCCGTTGAGTTGGTTTCTTGCACTGAGTCGTATGCGATATTCTTTCCTGAATTTTAAAGTAGCGCTTATACAACTTAGTCATTCCCAATATGGTTGTATTTTAGAAAATTTCATTCAATCGTGAGACTCCCTTCTACAAGTGGGAGTGGTACCTCGTACTTTGCTTCGGGTAGACTCCCCCACCGAAGTCTCGATGTTCAACTTTAGTTGAACGAGTTCACTAAACGAGTTTAGTTTTTTATTTGTACTTGACGCCTTAGAGTCAAAAGTGGTATTATAAAAAACGTCGTCGCTGTGTCGCTGTGATGTGGAGAGCAACCCTTCACAATGACATTAAAAGTTGTTTGGATTTTTTATACCAGTCAGAAAGTATATCTTTGTGGTGGCATAAGTGCAAGCTCGGCTTCTGCCGTCGTGCGATCGTTCCACTGGAACGATCGCAGCACAAGCTGGGTTTTCTTTATCGTAACGACCGTATAAAAAATCAAGCCGGAAAAAATACTAGTTGACAAGTGGTTAAGCTGGTGTTAAGATGGCGAAGCGCCGTTGATAAAGGTTGACGGCATCCAAAATCTGTTCTTTGAAAACTAAACAACAAGGACAGCCAAGTGACTCATCAAGAGAAATCTTGAGAGTAAAAATTCTGAGAGGCAAGCCTTTCATAAAGCGTCATCTACTTCTTCGGGAGCAAGAGATAAATTTTATGGAGAGTTTGATCCTGGCTCAGGACGAACGCTGGCGGCGTGCCTAACACATGCAAGTCGAACGGTTCAGTGCCTAACACCGAGTGTTTTTAGGAAGAGAGATGTTGGAGCCAAGCGAGAGCGCGAAGAATGAGCGCTCCACGCTTTTAAAAGCTTGCCAACACTAGCGGATAAGAACCATCGGTGTTAGGTGCCGGATAGTGGCGGACGGGTGAGTAACGCGTGGGTAACCTACCCATCAAACCGGGACAACCCTTGGAAACGAGGGCTAATACCGGATAATCTTCTGAA
>JAJZPA010000035.1 GCA_021811425.1 Bacillota bacterium
AGAGCATCGCCATGGATGGCTAGATGCCGGATGGCTAGATGCCGGATGGCAAGGCGCCGTAGGCTTGGCGCCTTGCCAAGTTTTCTTTAGGCTTTTTCGGTCCTAAGAAGGGATCTAAATGTTCATTTGTAGAAGGAGAAAAGGAGAGCCCTGTCGAATACCTCGTAGAAAATGATGTTTTCCGGGGAGTGAGGCCGGATTCTTGCTTATTATGTTGCAGCGATTTTGGGGAGTTTTCCATTCATTGCGGTGCTGGCATTTCGGTCACAATGGTTCGGGTTAACCCGTGTAAAAGGGCTTGTGCTGGGCTTGCTTCTTTGTCTTGACAGCATGTTACTCCCGTGGGCCCTAAGAAGGCAGTGGGCTTTGGTGTGGTTCGTTCTCAGCATCCTTGGCATCCTGGCCGGTGCAACTTGGCTTTCACGCGAAGAAACGGTTCAGGCCGACAAATTGGCTCCATCAGACGGAGCCGATGGGGTGAGTGCCGATGGGGTGAGTGCCGATGAGGTGAGTGCCAATGGCGCTGAGGTGCGCATCAAAGGCCTGGAAGAACTGCTTGATTTAGGTTTCGCAGCGAAACAAGCGGGCCAGTTTGCGTTAGCTGCCCAATGCTTCGAGGAAGCCCTAAAGCTGAGCTCTGAACCTGACTTAGTCATTTCCTTGCTGGCAGATATCTATTGGCTTTGGAAGGCCGTGCGCGGGGAAGAAATGGCACGGGTTCAGTTGCAGGTTTTATGGGATCAACACAAGGGTATGCCCGGAGGGGCGGAGGACTACTTTATTTCATATTTAGGGGGATAAGGCATGAAGACGACAAAGGATATTTTGGGGCTTCGAATTATCAGTATTGCGGATGGAACACAGGTTGGGCATGTTAAAGATTTACTGGTGAATGCCCAAGGGGGATTGTTGGAGTTTGTTATCGTGGACCAGCCGAGCGACTATTTTGGAGCGAGGGTGATTGCCTTTGCCGACATTTTGGGGATTGGGGAATTTGCTTTGACTATTCCGCATCCTCAAGTGATCCAAGCGGTGGCTCAGAATCCTGTGGCTCAGGAACTTCTCAAGCAGGATGTTCGGGTCATTGAAACCAAAGTCTTAACCAAGAAAGGGCAGCTCATTGGTGAAGTGGAAGAAGTTCAGATCGACGAAACATCCGGAAAGATTGCCAGCTGCATTTACAAAAACTCAGGGGGTGAGATGCTGGAAGTTCCGGGTGAGCAAGTGATTACCTTTGGCAAGGAGTTGTTAATCGTAGAGAGCCAGCCGGAGAAAATTAATCCGGTGGGGACTTCTCTGTCTGTTGGGCGAAATGAAGCCGACGGTAACACCGCTCCATCCCCTGTACCGCAAACGGGAGGAGGAGAGGAAGCTTCTGCGTTTAACGGGAGCGAAACCGATTTTAACCTGTTTGAACAACGGCAACTGCAGTATTTTATCGGTAAAGCCTCGGAAAAGGATATTGTCTTGGATGATGGGGGCATTCTTCCTGCCGGTGTGCCGATGACAGAAGCGACCATCCAGAAAATCAAGAAACGGAATACCTTAATGGAAATCACTTCGCATTTACAAAAACCCTAAAAATGCGAACTCTTACGGAAGTATAGTGAACCATGAAAAGAAAAGCCATTGTATTAGTGTCTATCCTTTTCGTTCAATTGTTGGCTGCGACAACTTTAGGAACCTCTGCGACCTATGCGCTGGAAAATGGCAAGGCACCACAGGGGCTAAAGGCTTTGGGTGTCGATTTGGCTGAATTAACGCGAGATGAGGCCTGGAACAAGATTGAAAGTCAGCTTCCTGATGCGCTTGAATTGGGTGGTCAAAGATTCCCGCTCAGTCTTGACCAGACAAAACGAGTTTGGCAAGAGTGGCTTGACTTAGTCTATCAACAGAATTCCGCCTTTTGGCTGAAAGATGCTTTGGCTTTGATTCAACGGTTGGGAAAGAACTCGGCTGAAGCACCGCCGCGGTTAAACAAAGCAGAAGTACTGCCACAACTGGATAAAATCAAAGCGGCTATTGATCGGCCGTCTGTTCCTGCACACATCGCCTACATTAGGGGCCAGTTTGTGCGCCAAAAAGGCCAAGCAGGCCAAGCCATGGACCGGGATAGCACCTGGGAGGCCCTGCTGAATGGGCATTGGGCATCGGCGGTAATGGTGAAGCCGCTGCTTCCGAGTCCGAGTGATGCGGATTTGGACAAGGTGAAGGATACGTTGGGAGATTATACAACCTTCTTTGATCCTCGGGATCAAGGCCGTACGACCAATGTTCGTTTGGCGGCAAAAGCCTTAGACGGTCAACTCTTAGCACCGGGGAGCGTGCTTTCGTTTAACAATGTGGTCGGAGAGCGGACAAAACTCACGGGTTATGTGCCAGCTTATGTGTTCGTAGAACAGGAAGTGGTCAAAGCGGATGGTGGTGGGGTGTGCCAAGATTCTAGCACCCTCTATCAAGCGGTAAGACAAGCCCATTTAGAGATTACAGAACGGCATGCGCACTCGTTGCCGGTTGCTTATGTTCCTAAAGGGCAAGATGCAACGGTTTCCTTCGGGCTTTTGGACTTCGGTTTTCGCAATAACACGCAGGGATATCTCTTGATCAGTGCCCACAGTGGCGAAAACTGGGTACGGGTTCGTGTGTTTGGGATGGCGGATGAGGTCCACCCGGCGCTGACCGAGCCCGGTGGGTTTCCTGAACATCCCAAAGACTGGGAGAGTGAACCGAAGTAAAGAAACTACTAGTGGATTAAAAGCCCTGGTTGCGCCAGGGCTTTTCCATTTAAGGGTTCTACGACTGGGCCGGGTTTTAGCGTTGAGCAAAAGCTAAAAGGCCTGCCAAGCCATTTTTATGGCCACAAGCAAAGACATAACAATGAAAATGGGTTTGACAAGCTGAGCCCCGCTCTTAATGGCGAGTTGTGTTCCGAAGCGGGAACCGAGGATCATAAAGATGGCCATGGGAATACCATAAAGATATAGGATCTTATGATTCCAGGCAAAAAGGATTAAGGAAGCAAAGTTGCTCGTGAAGTTGAGAATCTTGGAATTGGCCGAAGCCGAAACAAAGTCAAAACCATAGAGGGTAATGAAAGCGAAAATAAGGAATGAGCCTGTACCCGGTCCAAAAAAGCCGTCATAAAAGCCTAAGATGAAAGCAAAGAGAATCCCTAAGCTCGTGGTTATAGGGCGAAGCCCGTGGAAGCGGTCTTCGAGACCGAGGCCTTTGTGCAGGGCCGTGTAGACTCCCACGAACAAAATCAGGAATAAGACAATTTTGTTGAGAAAATCTGGGCTGACTTGGAGCACAGTCCAAACCCCCAAGAAGGCGCCGACAAAGGTAAAAGGGACCTGCCATTTAACTAAGGGAAAGTGGACTTTGCCTGAACGGGCAAAGGTCAGGGAACTATTGAACGAAGCAGTTGTGGCCGCGAATTTATTCGTCCCTAAGGCGAGATGGGGTGGAATTCCCACGAGCAAAAGGGCTGGAAGGCTGATCAACCCACCTCCCCCGGCAATGGCATCGACAGCTGCAGCGAGAAAACTTAAGGCGCATAAAATGGTAAGACTAACAAGCATGATGTTACTCCTTATTTTGAAACTTAAGCCTCTTTAGTATATACCTTTCACAAGGAGCCGTCACCTCATTTGCTGTTTCGCTTCTAAGGCTGACAGTCGTGGTTTTGGATAAAAGCGAGAAAACGAGTGCAGGAGGCAGGAAGTTGGCGGGTTTTAGCGAAACATTGTAAAGTACTTTGACAGCAGACGAGAGAGGGGAAACCAAGTGCGGCAAGTGCGCGTTGATTCATTAAAGATGGGGGATGTCCTGGGCAAGACCATTTTTTCTCGCAAAGGCAGGGTGCTGCTGGGTAAAGGGGTGAAGCTTACTCCTCTTTTTATTCGAAAATTAAAAGATATGGGAATCTCAATCGTATATATCGAAGACGACCGTTTTGATGATGTGATCGTAGAAGATGTTATTAGCGAAGAACAGCGCAGGGAAGCACTGGAACTGATTGAAAAGAGTACTGAGGCTGTGCGTTTTGGTAAGGATTTTGACGGGTTTGCTTTAAAGGAAATCATCCATAAGATCGTTGAAGAGATTTTGTTTAAGAAAGATGTACTGGTGAATATGATGGATATGCGCAGCAAGGATAATGCCTTGTTTGCCCATGCGGTCAATGTGTGCGTACTGGCGACCGTGTTAGGCAAAGCCATGTTCATGGATCAGGAGAAGTTGGAATTGTTGGCGATAGGCGCTCTGATGCATGATGTGGGGATGGTGCAGCTTGACTCGGAGTTAGTCAATAAAGTTGAGGGACACACCCCGGAAGAACTGGAGGTCTTGAAGAGCCATACGATTTTGGGGTTTGAGGCCTTGCGTAAGAAAAAGGAGTTTAACCTTCTGGTTGCCCATATTGCGTTTCAGCACCATGAGAATATGAATGGGACGGGTTATCCGCGGCAGTTGAAGGAAGAGGAAATCCTGCCATTGGCTCAACTGGTCGCTATTGCGGATCTCTATGATAAGTTAACTTCTGATCATAGCGGTTTTAAACGGGCCATGCCCCATGAAGCCTGTGAGATTTTGATGGGTTTGGTAGAAAAGGTTTTTCCCTTGGAACCAGTGCGCCTTTTCTTAAGAAATATTGCGGCCTATCCCACAGGTATGACAGTGCGTTTAAACACTGGAGAAATTGGAGTGGTGGTCGATCAGAATCGCAGCATGCCGACGCGACCGATCATCCGCGTGTTTGACGAGGGAGAGAACCGCGTGGATCAAGGAGGCGGGTTGGGGAATATGAAAGAATATAACTTAGTTGAGCAGCGAACCATTTTTATTACCGAAGTGTTAGGTTAAGGACGAGAGTGTCTTGAAATAATGACAATGGGGCTTTAATGGGCACGCAGAGCAGGCCGGCTTGCGGGCTTTACACAAGCGACGACCATGCCAGATCAAGAGATGATGGGCCTGACTCCATTCGTTGCGGGCGATCAGTGTTTGCAGGGATCCTTCGACTTCATGGACTTTGGAGGAGTGAGCCAAGCCGATGCGGTTAGCGACGCGAAAGACATGGGTGTCGACGGCAATGGCAGGGATGCCGAAAGCATTGCTGGCAACGACATTTGCGGTCTTTCGTCCGACTCCAGGCAGGGACATAAGGGTTTCAATCTCTTGGGGCACCGTGCTGCCGTATTCATCTTGCAACACGCGGCAGGTAGCAAGAATGTTTTTAGCCTTGTTCCGAAAGAGTCCTAAGGATTTTATGGCCTCTTCCAGGTCTGTGATCCCCAGGCTGAGACAGTCTTCCGGAGCGGAGCAACGCCGAAAGAGGTTTTCTGTGACGGTGTTTACTTTTTGATCCGTCGTTTGGGCGCTCAGCATCGTAGCCACGAGGAGTTCAAACGGCGTCCGAAAATTTAGTTCACAATGGGCATCGGGATAGAGTGTGCCGAGTTCGGCCAAGATTTCAGCGGCTTCGCTGAGGTTGACCAGAGTTTCAGACATGGACAGCCTCCTTCAACGGCGTTTTTTTCGTAGGGACATAGTGCGGAGAATCCGAATCAAGGGGCAGGATTTTGCGGAAAAAGAGAGAATAGGAGTAGCATCTGAGTTATAAACTAAGTCGACATGAGAAAGGAGCAACACGTATGAACTATGTGCGTTTTCGCGATGGCGAAAAAGTAAAGTTTGGTATTTTAGAAGGTCAGGTGATCCGGGTGCTTGCCGGAGATTTCTTGAACCCGGCAAACGGGCCGACTGGAGAGACCGTTGGGGTAGATCGTGTCAAGCTGCTTGCCCCTGTTCAACCGAGCAAGGTTGTCTGCATTGGGGTTAACTATGCTGACCATGCGAAAGAGATGAAGCACGATTTGCCCGAAGATCCGATTATCTTCATTAAACCTTCCACAACCGTCCTCGATCCGGAAGGGGAGGTTGAGTATCCGGCGATGAGTCAGCGCGTGGATTTTGAAGGAGAGTTAGCGGTTGTCATCGGGAAAGCCTTAAAGAACACCAGCGAAGCAGAAGCTATGACAGGGGTTTTTGGTTATACCTGTGCCAATGATGTGACAGCCCGCGATTTACAGAGAAAAGATGGACAATGGACACGTGGTAAAGGGTTTGATACCTTCTGTCCCTTAGGTCCTTGGGTTGTCAGCGATTTTGACCCGACGGCTGTGGCTATCGAAACTCGCCTGAATGGGCAAGTCAAACAAAAGTCCAATACGCGCAACTTTATCAATCCGATACCGCGGCTTTTAAGTTATATTTCTCAGGTCATGACGCTAAATCCTGGAGATGTGGTTCTGACTGGCACGCCAGAAGGGGTCGGCCCCATGCAGCGTGGGGATGAAGTTGTGGTCAAAATTGCCGGGATTGGCGAACTTCACAATACCATTAAGCGCTAAACAGCGCGGGGGAAATATGATTCGCATTGGACACAACCCAAACACGAATATGTTGCCCATGTTTTTTTATCTTCCTCGCCAACATCCACTGCTGCGTTGGGTGACCGCTGAGCCGACAGGGCACAATGCCATGCTCGCAGACGGCCGGATTGACATGGCTCCCATCAGTAGCTATGCCTACGGTCGCCACTCTGAGGAATACGCCATCCTGCCTGGGTTGTCAGTTTCAACCAAGGGAAAAGTCGGTTCCATCTTGCTCTTTAGCAAGGTGCCCCTCGCCCAACTTGATGGCAGGAAGGTCGCCTTGACCTCCAACTCAGCCACTTCTGTTCATTTAACCCAGATCATACTCGATCGGTTTTATGAAGTAAAGCCGGTGTACGAGACGATGAGCGGTGGATTGGCTGAAATGCTTGCTCAAGCTGACGCGGCTCTCTTGATTGCCGACATGGCGCTCAAGGAAGCGATGGCAAAACCCGATTGCCTGATCTATGATTTGGGTGAGGAATGGCTGAGACAGACAGGGTTTTCCATGACCTATGCCGTTTGGGCCTATCCCAAGGATCTCATATTGAAACTCCCTCAGGAAGTGCTTGGAGTGCAAGCATTACTCATGGAAGCAAAGGAACAGGCCTTGCAGAATCTTGACGCCATCGTGGAAGCCTGCACAGGGATGCTTGGTGGCGAAGCTGATTTTTGGCGAGACTATTTTTCTAGGTTTAGCTACAACCTTGATGAGGAACTGATGGCTGGTTTGGAGCACTACTATGCCTTGTGCTATGAGCAAGGATTCTTTCCCAAACGGCCCCGTTTAAATATATGGCCGCCAGTAAAATAAGAGGGTATTGGGTCTACTTGGCACGTTGCCGGGATGAAAGCCTCTACTCAGGCTCCACAACCGATGTCGCACGGCGGATGAAAGCGCATAATACCGGCGCAGGTGCGAAATATACGGCATCTCGCTTACCCGTGCATTTGGTGGCAGCTTGGGAAGTGAGTTCATGGAGCGAAGCGCTGCGCCTAGAAGCGTTTCTGAAGAAACGGGTGCATCAGGTGAAAGAAGAGTTGGCAGCTTGTCCGGGGAAACTTGCGCCTCTGGTTTCCCAAGCAGGGCTGGAGCTTCTGATTTTGAGATGTTGGGAGGATCAAGAAATGCCAATCGTACAAATTGAGATGTTCGAAGGTCGCACCTTGGAACAAAAGCAGAAGATGGTGGAAAAGGTTACGGAAGCCATCGTGGAAACCATCGGGGCCAAACCAGAACAGGTTTCAATCATCATCAGGGAGATGGCTCGGGAGAATTATTCCCGCGGCGGCCGGCTTGAAAGCGAGAAAAAGTAGTTTTACGCTCAGACGGAGTAGATGCTGTCACCGATGAATTCTCTGAGAATGGAATTGTGCGGTACCTTGGTCGGAACGAGCGGGGAAAAGAAAGAGAGAAGGCGTAAGAGCCTTTTAACGGTTTCTGGGTGAGCGCTCTCTGGCGGGATGTTGACGAGCAGGGGTTCGGCATAAGGCCGCAGAGCATTCAATTCATAAAGAAGGCTCGAATTAAACATAACATCTGCTTCTTCTTGATAGGGGAAAATATAGTTATTTTCTCCTTGGCGGACACTGGCCCACTGGGCTAGTGTCCGCCAAGGATTAATCCCTCGAAATTGGTCATCTCGCACAAGGCGTCGGATCAGCCGCACTTCCGTGGTGGGGATGCGGTTGACGGAGTCAATGTTCAGTTGGAAAAGCGCACTGACATAAATCTTATAGAGTTGGTTTCGTTCTAAGGAAGGAATGAGGAGAGGGTTGAGCCCGTGGATTCCTTCGATCACAAGTATCTCGTCGGTCTCCAGAGCTAGCGGCTTGCCCTGAGCGCAGCGCCGCCCGTTAACGAAATCGAAAACCGGGGTTTCGACTTCACCACCCTTGATGAGGGTACTGAGATGTTGATCCAATAGCGTTCGATCAAGCGCCTCTAAGGCTTCAAAATTGGGCTCTCCCTTGGCGTCACGGGGGGTATCTTCGCGACTCAAGAAATAATTGTCCAAAGACAGGGCGACCGGTCGTAGGCCGTTAACGCGGAGCTGGGTGGCAAGGCGCTGAGCGAAGGTGGTTTTGCCAGAAGAAGAAGGCCCAGAAATAAGAATGACCCGAATATGCCGCCTTTGTTCAAGAATGCGGTCTGCGATCAGTGAAATCTTCTTTTCGTGCAGGGCTTCAGCCAGACAGATGATTTCCTGAGAGCGTTGATCAGTGATGATGCGGTTGATGTCTCCGACTTGATCCAGATTCAGGTTCTCAACCCAGCGTTGAGATTCGGAAAAGGTGGCAGAGAGTTTTTCAGGCAGTACAAAAGTGGGAGCATTTTCTTCATCGGTTGGGCTGGGAAACCAAAGGATGAATCCGGGGGGATAGTGAATGAGGCGAAAATCTCTGAGCTGCCCCGAATGTTGTAACACAGGGTAAAGGGTACGGATGTCCCGGCCATTCACATGGCAATGATAAAAACCATCTGCTTCAGGCAGACAGATGATCGGGTGATTGGCCTTGACCCAGTCATGGAGTCTTTGTTCGATGAGGGCTACTTCACGCGCAGAAAGTAGGGAATCTTCCAGTTCACAGTATACTCCCTCAAGAATAGAATGGGCGATCTTGAGGCGCTCATGGGTAAAAAGATCTTGAACCGTTATAATCAGGCCTAGGATTGTGGTTTGCCGGTATTGACGCACGGTATTTTCTGACAACAAGCGATCCGCCTCCGATTTCAGTGATATTTTATGAGCACAACGGGTTCACTGCTTTCGACGCAGAATCTAGGCGAAAAAAGGATTATTAAAGATTGGCGAAGAATAATAAGGAAAATTGGTTTTAGGAGTGAACAGAGTGTACGAAAGCACAAGGGGAAATGTCACGGGTTACACGGGAAAACAGGCTATCGCACTGGGGATGGTACCGGGCGGCGGGCTGTTTGTGCCCATGGAGATTCCTCAATTAAATTGGGAAGACCTAAGGGGAAGCGATTATCCGAAGCTAGCCCGGCGGCTGATAGGGCTTTTTCTACCAGATTTTGAACCTGCGGTGCTCGATGAGGCGGCAGGAGTCTATCACATAGGGGTATTTGATCAGGTCAATCCCGCTCCCCTGAAAGAAGTCGGTGCGTACGGTGTTTTAGAACTTTGGCATGGCCCGACGGCCGCCTTCAAGGACATGGCACTACAAGTCCTGCCCCATCTGCTGACGGCAAGCCTGAGCGAGGAGCCTGGCAAAGAGGTGCTCATCTTAACGGCGACTTCGGGTGACACAGGAAAGGCCGCTCTCGAAGGCTTTCGCAATGTTCCCGGAACCCAAATGGTTGTCTTTTATCCTCATGGAGGGGTCAGCCCGGTGCAGGAGCGGCAAATGACGACAACGGACGGGATGAATACCTATGTAGCCGCCGTTGAAGGGAACTTTGACGAGTGTCAGAGTGCAGTGAAACGCATCTTCGCTTCCGAGCGCCTGCAACAACGGCTGCAAAAGAAACATATGGCCTTTTCCTCGGCAAACTCAATCAACTGGGGCAGGCTGCTTCCGCAAATTGCCTATTATTATTGGGCCTATCTTCAGGCTGTCGAACAAGGCAGGGTAAAACCCGGGGAGGCCTTAAATATCGCTGTGCCGACCGGAAATTTTGGCAATATCCTTGCCGGGTATTATGCCAAACAAATGGGCTTGCCCATTGCCCGCCTCATCTGTGCCTCGAATAAGAACAAGGTCTTAAGCGATTTCTTTACCACGGGGGTGTATGACAGCAAGCGGCCCTTTTACTTAACGATCTCCCCCTCGATGGATATTCTCATCTCCAGCAATTTTGAGCGCTTTCTCTACGAAATGTCAGGGCGGGATGCCGAGAAAATCCGGGCCTGGTATGGCGATTTGGCGAATATGGGTTCCTTCCAGGTTGATGCCCGGACCCTCGTCCGCAGCCAGGAGACGATTTATGCAGGCTGGGCTGATGAGGGTCAGGTCCTCAGCAAAATTCGTCAGAACTTTGTTGAGTACCACTATGTTTTCGATCCGCATACGGCCGTAGCAGCCAAAGTTTGTGAGGATTACCGCCGGGTAACAGGTGATACCCGGTTTACGGTCATTCTGGCAACCGCCAGCCCCTTTAAATTCGCCGACAATGTCTATCGGGGGATTAAAGGGGAAGCGCCGCAGGGAGAGTGGGAAGCTCTAGAACAATTAAGTGCGTTGACAGGCTGGGAAATCCCTGAGGGCCTGCAGGGGCTTCAGGCTAGGCCTGAACGGCCTGCGGCCCTTTGCCGACCGGACGAGATGGAAGCGTTACTAGAAAAACTCTTTAGCTTTTAGACCTAGTCCTTCCACGCTGTCTTCTATTTTCAAAAAACATGTTCATCAGGGTAGGCTTTAGGATAAGACCCGAGCAGCTTCGCAAAGACTGACTTTTCCCTCAGAGCCCAGAGAACTTCCTGAATCGGAGGGGAGAAAACGTATCCGTCCACATCGATGAAAAACACATACTCTCCTAACTTCTGCTTCGAGGGGCGGGATTCAATGCGGGTCATGTTAATTTGGCGGATGGCCAGCTCGTGTAGGATGTTATGAAGGGATCCGGGGGAGTTTTCTGCGGTCACAAGGAAAGAGGTCTTGTCATCGCCGCTCATATCGTTGAGCTGAGGTCCGACCAAAATAAAGCGAGTGGCATTGAGAAGTTCGTCTTGGATGCGCTCGCGCAAAAGGTGCAGATGGTAGAGCTGGGCTGCCCGGCGCGGCCCAATCGCAGCCCAGGGCTCACGCACCGCTGAAATTTTGCGGGCGGCCTCAGCCGTGCTTAGGCAGGGAATCTGTTCAGCATGTGAGAGCTGGGCCTCCAAGAATTCACGGCATTGCCCTAAGGCCTGTTCGTGAGAATAGATGCGCTGAATTTCATCTAATGGGATTGGTTCAGGTGTTAAGAGACACTGGTCGATGGGATGGATGAACTCTTCAAAAATATATAGGTGTTGCGTCTGGCCCAAGGTATCCATGGTTACTCCAACTTGGCCTTCCGTAGAGTTTTCCAGCGGAACAAAGGCCCAGTCGATCTCATTCCGATCGCAGGCCAGAAGCAGGCGCGGAATGGTCGGGAACGCCAGAAGGTCAGAGGAATTCAGGTCGGGATTGTTGTTGAGAAAATATTGCAGGGCTTCTTCGGAAAAGCTTCCTTTGGGGCCGAGATAACCAATGCTAGTCACTAGGCACTCCCTCCTTCGTCAGTGTTGAAATTATTATAGCCTAGCCCCCCTGTTACTACAACCGCTCATCGGATTTTTAACGGAACTTTTGTCCCGTCAGAAGGTATAAATCTGTGGGGGACAAGGGTGGCGAAAATTTCAGACTTGCAAGCGAGGAAAAAATTTAGTAAAATATAATTTGGAAGGTTGGGGAACCTTCCTGGGAGATAGGTGGACGAGGTGGCAGAGACAGGCAGTGGAACGTACGCTGCCTGTCTCACTTTTTTCAAAACGTTGTTGTAAGATGGAACTGGTTCGTTTTAAGAAGATTTGGAAAAGTATATTTACAATGTAGGTTTACCTTCGTATACTTAAGCTAGGGTCAACGTCTAAACTGTGGCCTAGGCTCTTGGCCGAGGAGGTTAAGACATGGCAGAGCGCTCATCCGATCAAGCGGTACAATCGATTGAAAGGGCCTTGCTGATTTTAGAAATGCTGGGTCAAAATCCGCAAGGAATCGGGGTAACTGAATTGGGGCAAAATGTGGGTTTGCACAAGAGCACGGTGCACCGCTTGTTGAGCACATTAATGGCCGTTGGCTATGTGGAACAGGACAAAGAGACGGAACGCTACCGCTCAGGCATCAAGATTTTGGGGTTAGGCCTGGAAGTGCTGAACAACTTGGATTTTCGCAAAGAGGCCTTGCCGTATATGAAGGAATTGGTTGAGATCTCCCGGGAAACGGTGCAACTCGCGGTCTTGGATTTTGGTCAGGTTGTCGTTGTCGAAAGGGATCACTCCCCAGAGACGATTATTGTCAATATGGGCCTCAGAGCGGATGTGCATTGTACGGCTGAGGGGAAAGTGCTTCTCGCCTATTTGCCCCGGGATGCGATTGTACGGATTCTGACGAAACGTCCCATGATTCAGTATACTGTAAATACGATGACGGACGTGAATAACCTCTTGGTGCACTTAGAGAAAGTAAATAGTCAGGGGTATGCCATTAATGCCGAAGAATTGGCTGAAGGGCTCCGCACGATTGCGGCTCCGGTTTTTGATCACACAGGGCGGGTTATCGCAGCACTGAGCATTTCGGGGCCGACCTCGCGCTTGACATTGGAACGTATGGCCCGCTTGGTTACCGTTCTGAAGGAGGCTTGTAGTTCCGTCTCCGGTCGTTTGGGCTATCGCTCAAAGCTGAGTGCCGATCGGAGTGGAATGACCGGACATCAGATGGAGGGAGGTGCAGGGGGAGTTGAAGGAGTTTAAGAGTATCCAGACAGGACAGATGAACCTTTCCGATTATGAACAGGCTTATGCTGCTTTTCAGTGGGCCGACGTGGAAGCAGAGCTGAAGTTAGATGCTCAGGCGGGATTTAATCTCGCTTTTGAGGCGGTTGATCGCCAAGCGGTTGGTCGGTGCAAAAATAAGACGGCTTTTCGTTTCCTGGACGGGGAGAAGACAGAAAGCCTGACTTTCCAGGAACTTAAGCGTTTGACGAATCGTTTTGCCAATGTGCTCAAAGAAAAGGGGATCGACAAGGGAGAACGCATTGCCCTTTTTCTGCCTGCGGTAAAAGAGTTCTACATCGCTTTTTTGGGTGTCATTAAAATAGGCGCGATCGTTGTGCCGCTCTCTCCGGCGCTGATGCCTGATGCGATCACCGAAATGCTGAGCGACAGTGAAGCTTCATTGGTCGTTACGACGACAGCCTTGATGAATCGTATCGTCCGCGAGCAGTTGCCGGCACTGCACACGCTGCTTGTCATCGGGGATGAGGATCCCGATGAGTCTGGGTCCGGGTTTGCAGCCAGAGCGTCCGAGGCGGCTTTGTCCTATGAGGGGGCAATGGCCGGGGCCAAAGAAACGTTTGCGGCTCTGGATATGCCCCCGGAAGCTCCTATGATGCTGCTCTACACCTCTGGTTCCACGGGAAGGCCCAAGGGGGTGATTCATGTCCACGGGGGAATTACCCATTATTATCAGACAGGCAAATGGGTTTTGGATCTTCATGAGCAGGACATTTACTGGTGCACCTCGGAACCCAGCTGGATACCGGGGATATCCTATGGGATCTGGGCCCCGCTTCTGCATGGGGTTACCAGCGTCATTGACACAAGGCGGTTTTCGCCGGAACAATGGTATGGAATTCTGACTAACCAGCATGTAACAGTGTGGTATACGACCCCGACAGCCTTGAGGCAGTTGATGAATTTCGGCCCGGACAATCCCATGGGCCGTTATAACCTCAGTGCTCTGCGGCATATTCTTACCGTCGGAGAGCCGTTGAATCCGATGGTCATTCGCTGGAGCAGCAGGGCGTTCGGCCTCAAAGTCTATGACACCTGGTGGATGACCGAGACTGGAGGGCAGATTCTCTGCAATTTCCGCTGTCTGCCGATTAAACCGGGTTCAATGGGTCGGCCAATCCCGGGAGTTTATGCTTCGATCTTGGATGATCAGGGACGAGAACTTCCGGCGCTTGAAGTTGGACAACTGGCGATTCGGACCGGGTGGCCGGCTATGATGCGCGGAATCTGGAAAGACACAGAAAAGTTTCGGCGCTATTTCCGTATGCCCTCTTGGTACTTGACAGGGGATTTGGCCTACCGGGATGCGGACGGATATTTCTGGTTTCAAGGACGAGTCGATGACATGATTAAGAAAGCGGGGGAACGTTTGGGCCCCTTTGAAGTAGAAAACAAGCTCATCGAGCATCCGGCCGTTCTTGAGGCCGGCGTCATTGGCAAGCCGGACCCGCTCTGGGGCGAGATCATTAAGGCTTTCGTTGTCTTGCGTCCGGGTATTGTCTGGTCAGTCCAGCTTGAATCCGAGCTTAAAGAGTTTGTCGAACAGCGTTTAGGGCAGCACTTGGTTCCACGGGAAATTGAAATCCGGAATTCCCTCCCACGCACCAAAAGCGGTAAGGTCATGCGGAGGGTGCTCAAAGCGATGGAATTGGGACTACCCTTCGGAGACCTCTCAACCATGGATGACTAAGCACTGAATAATAAGGGTAAAAGGGCAAAAGCGTGAAACGATGTTTCACGCTTTTGCCCGTCTTTTGACCGTTCAGCAGAAGATTCAACCAGTTAAAGGGTATAATCCGACTGTTTACAGGGGAAAGCATAACTTTCGTAATATTCTGTGCTATTATTTTATAAACACAGTTCCACGATCTGAAACAAGAGAAAGGGTGTGGACTTAGAGCAGAGGGGTTTAGAAGGGTCTCAAAGAACAAAAAACCAAATGGAGGAGTAGAAGATGACAGAAGAGCGTTTTGAAGCCTTGCTTCAGGAAAACCGATTGTTTCCGCCACCCGAATCGTTTCAAGCTCAGGCTAATGTACAGAATTCGGAGATCTATGATATGGCCCGAAAAGACCGTCTCGGTTTCTGGGCCAAACAAGCCGAGCGTATTACCTGGTTTGAACCATGGACTCAAGTCCTTGATTGGCAGCCTCCTTTTGCCCAATGGTTTGTGGGTGGAAAGCTGAATGCTGCTTACAACTGTTTGGATCGGCATGTTGAAGGCTGGCGGCGGAACAAAGCAGCCATTATTTTTGAAGGTGAACCGGGTGACAGCCGCGTCCTGACCTATCAGGATCTGCATCGGGAAGTATCTCAATTTGCCAATGTCTTAAAATCTCTGGGCGTACACAAAGGAGACAGGGTTACCATTTATCTTCCTATGATTCCGGAGGCGGCTATTGCCATGCTGGCCTGTGCTCGCATCGGGGCTCCCCACAGCGTCGTTTTCGGCGGCTTCAGTGCCGAATCCTTGCGCGATCGGATCAACGATGCGGAGGCGAAGGTACTTATTACCTCGGACGGAAGCTTCCGCCGGGGGAGTGTTGTTCAGCTTAAGGCAAATGCAGATACAGCCTTGAATGGTGCCGACAGTGTTGAACATGTCGTTGTGGTCAAACGAACCGGAATAGAAGTCGCGATGAAGGCAGGGCGGGATGTTTGGTATCATGAAGTCATGCAAGATGTCTCCGCCGTTTGTCCGGCTGAACCGATGGATGCGGAAGATATGCTCTATATCCTGTATACGAGCGGCACAACGGGCAAGCCCAAAGGAGTCGTTCATACGACGGGTGGCTACATGGTGGGTGTTGCCTCCACTCACCAGATGATCTTTGATATCAAAGAAGAAGATGTTTATTGGTGTACCGCCGATGTCGGCTGGGTTACCGGGCATAGCTACATCGTGTATGGCCCCTTGGCCAATGGTTCCACCGTGGTCATGTACGAAGGCAGCCCGGATTACCCTGCTAAAGATCGGTTTTGGCAAGTGATTGAAAAGTACAAGGTCAGCATTCTTTACACAGCGCCTACCGCCATCCGGACGTTCATGAAATGGGGGCCTAAATATCCGCAAAGCCGGGATCTTTCCAGTCTGAGGCTGCTGGGAACCGTTGGGGAGCCGATCAATCCTGAAGCCTGGATGTGGTATTACAAATATGTTGGTGCCGAACGCTGTCCGATTGTGGATACCTGGTGGCAAACGGAGACAGGGATGATCATGATGACGCCTTTGCCGGGTGTTACCTCACTTAAACCAGGATCCTGCACAGTGCCTTTTCCCGGTGTCGAGGTAGAAATTTTGGATAAAGCCGGACAGCCTGTGCCCAAAGGCAGCGGCGGTTACCTCACCGTGAGCCAGCCCTGGCCGGCCATGCTGCGTACGGTCTATCGTGATCCGGATCGTTATGCGAACACCTACTTCAGTAATTGGCCAGGGATTTATTTCACAGGCGACGGAGCGAAGTGGGATGAGGACGGGTACTTCTGGGTACTGGGTCGGGTGGATGATGTGATCAACGTATCGGGCCACCGCATCGGAACGATGGAAGTCGAGAGTGCTCTGGTCGACCACCCGATGGTGGCTGAAGCGGCGTGCATCGGCAAGAACCATGAAGTTAAAGGCCAGGCAGTTGCGGCCTTCGTGACGCTGAAAGAGGGTGTGGAGGTAAAGGACGGCCTTATCGATGAGCTTAAAGCGCATGTGGCCAAGAAGATCGGAGCACTCGCCCGTCCGGACGACATTTTCTTTACGGCCGAACTGCCCAAGACACGCAGTGGCAAGATTATGCGCCGTTTGCTCCGTGATATCGCTGAGGGACGGGCCTTGGGCGATACGACAACCTTAGCCGATGCTTCAGTCGTTAATTCCCTAAAAGAACGCTATAAAGAAGAGGGCTGAGGGGACAACTCATCCAAGGGATATTCAATACAAGTTGAATATAGGAAGAACGATGAGAGGAGGGTAGCAGAGGACTTAGCAGCAGAGGACTTAGATAGGGAGTTGAGAGAGGAAAGTCAAAGGAAGGGGTGTATTTATGAAATGGGACAAAATTGCCCAGAGTGAAGAGTTTAAGCACTTGGTTAAAATTAAGGCCCGGTTTATGACCATTGCGATCATCTTTTCTACCGTGTATTATTTTGCCCTTCCACTCAGTGTCGGCTACTTAAAGCCGTTCATGATCCAAAAAGTGTCAGGATCCATTAACATTGCCTATTGGTTTGCGCTTTCGCAGTTTTTTGTGGCCTGGATTATCGCGGGGGTTTATGCCCGGGTGGCTAACCGCAGCTTTGACCCGATCGCCGACAAAATCCGAAGGGAAAATGCGGGGGGGTTGGAAAGATGAATTTTTTGGGTATCGGCATGTTTATCGTCATTGTGGCGATTACCTTGATGATCACTTACTGGGCCTCCCACCATAACAAGACCACGACTGAATTCTATGCGGCCGGACGGAGCATCAGCGGGATTCAAAATGGGTTTGCCATTGCAGGTGACTATATGAGTGCGGCGTCGTTCCTGGGCATAGCCGGCCTTATTGCCTTAAACGGCTATGACGGGTTTATGTATTCCGTGGGCTGGCTTGTCGCCTACATCGTGGTGCTGATTCTCGTGGCTGAACCGATGCGCAACAGTGGCCGCTACACGATGGCCGATGTGCTCGCATACCGCTTGAGCCCAATTCCGGTGCGGACAGCGGCGGCGGCGAGTACGCTGGTTATCAGTACCTTCTATATGTTGGCCCAGATGGTGGGGGCCGGAACCCTCATTAAGATGCTCTTAGGTATTCCTTATGAAGGTTCAATTATCTTCATTGGCATCATGATGATTCTCTATGTGACCTTCGGCGGGATGCTGGGGACGACCTGGGTGCAAATCATTAAAGCAGGGTTACTCATGTTTGGGGCTATTTTCTTGACCTTCTGGGTTTTGGGGAAATTTCACTTTAATCTCGTGTCATTCTTCGATGCGATTACCGGCAAATTGGGCCAATCCTTCCTCGAACCCGGCAAGCTGTATAAGAATCCGATTGAACTCGTTTCCCTCGGCATGGCTCTGGTTCTGGGAACAGCGGGGATGCCCCACATCCTGATGCGCTTCTATACCGTTCCGACGGCCAAAGCGGCTCGTACTTCCGTGCTTTGGGCGATGGGGCTCATCGGCAGCTTCTACATCATGACCACCTTCTTAGGATTCGGCGCGGCCTACTTCGTTGGCGGTGACGCCATTAAGGCAGTTGACAAAGGCGGGAACATGGCCGCTCCCCTCTTAGCGCAAACCTTGGGCGGCGGCAAGGGATCCTTAGGCGGGGAATTTCTGTTAGCCTTTATCAGTGCGGTTGCTTTTGCAACGATTCTCGCCGTGGTAGCAGGCTTAACCTTGGCAGCTTCCAGTGCCTTTGCTCACGATTTTTATGTCAACGTGCTTAAAAAGGGTAAGGCGGATGAAGTGACTCAAGTGCGAGTCGCCAAGCGTACGGGCGTTGTCGTTGGAGTCATAGCCATTGCCCTGGGGATTTTGGCCAAGGGACAAAATGTGGCGTATCTGGTGGCCTTGGCCTTTGCCGTCGCCTCCAGCGCCAACATTCCGGTTATCCTCTTTGCCATCTTCTGGAAACGCTTTAACACCGGCGGAGCAGTGGCCGGGATTATCGTGGGCTTGGTATCGTCGGTCGGGCTCATGATGATTGGACCGCAGGTTATGGGGAAGGCTGCACTCTTCCCGCTTGGTAATCCTGGCATTGTGAGCATCCCTTTAGGTTTCTTAGCGGCTTATTTCGGAACGATCTTTACAACCGAGAAGACCGTACACTCCGACAAGTTTGACGAACTCTATGTTCGGGCGAATACGGGGCTCGGGGCAGAGTAAAAGAAGAGTGAGATTGAGGAGCCCCACCCTACCGGTGGGGTTTCCTTTTTCGCATAGACCGTTAATATGGAGGGAGGAATTCCTTGATGAAGGCATTAAGCGATATCCAACCGTTTAACAATCTCTCAGAATCCCTGGTTCAGGAACTGGAAGGCAGGATCGTTAAAAAGGCTTATCCCAAGGGTTCCTTTGTCTTTCAGCAAGGCGGGCCCTCTCAAAATTACCTGTTTATTGTTGCCGAAGGGTTAGCGGAAATCATTCTGAATAATGAAAAGGGGCTGGATAATGCGGTCGGGCTCCGGCATCCCGGTGAATTTTTCGGAGAGACGGTTCTCCTAACAGGAAAAAGCTATCCGGCTTCTGTCCGCGCGGCAGAACCGCTTGTCTGCTACTTAGTCGAACATCGGCTATTTGAACAACTGCTGCAGGCTCATCAAGCTTTTAGTAGTTATTTCAGCCATATTCTCACGGATCGGTTGCGCGGGTTGTATCAGGAGATGGTTTGGGAAGACAATTACGATGCGGCCAAACTGAGTACGGAACCGTTCAAACAACGTGTCTCCGATATCATGTCAACTCCGGTGGTGACCTGTCTTAAGGATACTCCGATACGCACGCTGGCCCGCCGTTTTACCCAAGAAAAGATCAGTTCGGTCGTGGTTGTGGACGATACCGGCAAGATTTTAGGTTTAGTGAGCGAACGGGATCTCATTGGTAAAGTTCTGGCTCTCGACAGCAATCCGGCTCTCGTTCAAGCACAGGACATCATGGAAAAGTCGCCTGCCCTCCTGTCTCCCAATGCATTTTTTCATCAGGCTCTGCTCACGATGATCAAACGCCAGGGAAAATATATTATCGTGGCTGAACAGGGACGACCGCTCGGAATTGTGACGATTGGCGATCTGACCCGGGCCCGGATTACGAGCAGCATCGCCTTGGTGAAAAGTATCGATTCAGCTAAAAGTACAGAAGAACTCGCTGAAGCCGCCAAATTGATGCAAAAAATCTTAGTAACGATGGTTAAAGAAAAGGCACCGGCCAAGGAGATTTCCGAGGTTGTGGCTGAACTCCATGACAGCTTGACGCGCAGGTTGTTAATTCTGGCTGAAGAAAAGCTCTATCATGAGGGATGGGGTGGCGCTCCAGTTGAGTATTCTTGGTTGACCTTGGGCAGCGGCGGACGCAAAGAACAGACTCTCTCCTCCGATCAAGATAATGCCATTATTTATGCCGAACCCAAACCGGAAGCGGAAACGAAGACGAAGGCCTATTTCGCCGCCTTGGCGGAGTTTGTCGTCAATGGCCTGGCGCAATGTGGTTTTGTCAAGTGCCCCGGAAATACGATGGCAACCAATCCAGCTTGGTGTCAGTCTTTGACAGGATGGAAGACGCAGGTTCATCAGTGGACCTATTCCCCGAATCCTGATTCAACCCGGCAATTCAGCATCTTCTTGGATTTTCGTCCGGTATACGGCCTAGATAGTTTGCCTGAAGCGTTGCGGGATTTTACGTTCCGCCTTTTTCGCACAGCCCCTACGATCTTGCACCATCTTGCTCAAGATGACTTGTCACACCGGGTTCCCTTAAACCTTTTTAAGCAGGTTATCCTCGAAAAAAGCAGCCAACACAAAGACGAAGTTGATTTAAAGAAAGCGGCTTGCATTCACGTCGTCGATTGTGTTCGCTTGTTCGCTCTGCGGGAAGGGATTGCGGAAACCAGCACTTTGGGGCGACTCAACAAACTCGTTCAACTGGAGCTGTTTTCCGCTGATGAGGCGGAGTATTTTGAGGCCGCGATTCAATCTCTGATGCTGTTCCGGATTCATGAGAACCTGCGCAAACTGAGCCTGGGTCAGGTGCCGGACAATTACGTGAACCCGAATTCGTTGAGTAAGAGGCAGCGTTCGGTACTCAGGGAAAGCTTTATCGCGGTTGAGCGCTTACAGAGTTTGATGGGCACGAGCTTTAACGTTGAGGGGCAGTTATAGGGGGAAGGAACATGATCTCACTTTTGACCATGGCGAAAAGAACGGTTGGTTCGGAGAACTCGCCTGAGGAAGCACGTTTTTGCCAAAAAGCAATCAAGTTGAATCGGCGGACTTGGCCCGATATTCCACTGCAGAGCGGGCGCTTTGTCGTCTTTGACACCGAAACGACAGGTCTTCAATGCCACAAAGGGGATGAGATGATCGCCTTAGGCGCGATCGTGATTGAAAATGGGGAATTTACGGGGGAGAGGTTTTCTCAACTCATTAATCCTTGTCGTGAGATTCCAGCGTTAGCGACGGAAATCACCGGAATTACAGCTGATATGGTCGCCGATGCTCCTGATTTTTTCACGGTCGTAGAACAATTTCTAGAGTTCTCCCAACCCGGTTTTCTAGTTGCGCATAATGGTGCCTTCGATCTGGCCTTTATGAGCCAAAAGCTCAGGAAGTCCTGTGGCTACAAGTTTCGGCCGGCCCTGTTGGACACTTACATCCTTTCACATTTGCTGGCGCCGATGCGCCGGAGTCATTCTTTGGATGCCTTGGCCACATCCTATAACCTCGCCTTGGCAGGACGGCATACCGCTCTGGGGGATTCTTTGATCACAGGAGAGCTTTTTCTCAGGATGGTTGATGATCTGCTGGCTAAGGGGATTTACTCAACCGGGCATTTGTTTGAATATCTGCAGTTTCGTCGTTTGCTTTAGCACTACGAGATGGACTGGAATAAGCTTTTCCTGTAAAATAATCATGAGAGTTTGATCGAGGTATCGCCAAGCTGCGGTACCTTTCCCTTTGACCAAAAAGGGGGGAAGCCGTGCTTCAGTACATAGACATTCAAAACTTAGCGAATCGGGCAACTTGGGATGAGGGAAGGTATTATCAAAAGCATCGGCAAGAAAGCATGTCGAGCCTGCGTCAGGCCGTTCATCTCGTGGGCAGACCAGAGCAGTTCCTCGTCGTCGGGGTTGGAAATGCCAATGACTTAGATTTGCCTGAGTTAGTGGGTATGGCACCCAAAGTCTGGCTGGCAGATATTGATCGAGCTTCAGTCGAACGGGCGTTAGCCAGGCAGGGATTACGAAAACGTAGCCAAGAAGGCGCGCCTGAGGCTGTGCGGCAGGATTTTCAGGAGCGTTTACGAGTTTGGATCGGGGATGCCGGTGGCAGTGCTCAGGAAATCGATGATTTTTTGCGGGCCGTCTCACCGCTGTCAAGTCGGCAACGCATGGAACGACGCCCCGTTTTGGCTGAGGCTTTGCAGCGTTTGGCTCAAAGAGTAGGGGATTATCAGCCGGGCGCAGATGAAGCTTCGGTGCCGGAGCCAGGTTTGCCTGGCACGGGTTTCGATTTCGTCGTGAGTCAGTGTGTCCTATCCCAAATTCTTTGGCCTGTGGCCCAAGCCGTTTGGGAAACCGCCGGCATTCCTTGGCAGGAAGGGCAGGCCAAACTGGCTGGGGGTTCTCAGGATCCTCTTTATCCAGAACTCGCTTGGGCCTTGCGGAGTCTTACTCTGGGGCATCTTGCCTGGGTGGAAAGGCGGCTTCGGCCTGGGGGAATCCTGGTGCTTAATACGGACGTGTCTTGGCAAGGTGTTCCATTGTACGGCACGGATGTGGCAGCGGCGCTCACCAATATGCCGCCAAGCCAGGGCCGAAAATGGGCGGCCCTACAGCCAAACGGCCAAAAAGAATGGGAATGGCAGCTTGACGAGGCAACGCGGGCCTTGGTCCGATCGTATCGTTTAAAAAAAGCGTCTCTGTAACTACTTTGCCGACGCCGAAGGACAGGTGACTAAAAGGAGGGTGAAGCTGGGGCTATGGCTATAGAGATCGAACGGAAATTTCTCATTTTAAAGGATAAACTCCCCCTTCTCCAAGGAGGAGAACATTTGATTCAGGGATACTTACGAGAAGCATCCCCTCAGATCCGTTTCCGGATCATTCGGGACAATGTCATTATCACCATAAAATCACCGCTCGGGGATGGCAC
>JAJZPA010000232.1 GCA_021811425.1 Bacillota bacterium
CCGCCATTCGTTATGGCGTGAGCCAGGCGATCCTGGATGCAGTGGCGAAAGCGAAACACCGGACCATGACCGAGGTGATCACGGAGGAATATCGATTGCCGCTTATCCTGGAGCCGGTGCCGATTTTCACCCAAACGGGGGATGAGCGTTATGACAATGCCGATAAAGCGATCATCAAGCGGGCTGGGGTATTGCCTCATGCCCTCATTAACAATGTGGAAACGAAGCTTGGGAAGCAGGGTGAGTTGCTGCTTGAATATGTAGAATGGCTGCGTAACCGCATCCTCCAATTGGGAGGGGACGATTATCGGCCTGTGCTGCATATTGATGTATATGGCACGATCGGGCTGGCCATGGGAGACGAAACGGAAAAAATGGCTGAGTACCTCGTTAAGCTGGAGAAAGTGGCAAAGCCACTGCATTTGCGGATTGAAGGTCCGATGGATGTAGGGAGCAAAGATGGTGAGGTCCGGGCTTTGAAGGCTTTACGGGAGGCACTGAAGGCCAAAGGGGCGAAGGTTGAAATCGTGGCCGATGAATGGTGCAATACTTATGAAGATATCGTGGAGTTTGTCGATGCTCAGGCGGCGGACATGGTCCAGATCAAGACCCCGGATTTGGGCGGAATCCAAAACACGATTGAGGCAGTTCTTTATGCCCGGAAATATGGAGTGGGTGCGTATGTCGGCGGCTCCTGCAATGAGACAGAAGGTGGCGCGCGCACGGCAGTCCATGTTGCTTTAGCGACGCGCCCGGATCAGATGTTGGCTAAGCCGGGCATGGGTGTCGACGAAGGATATATGCTCGTGCACAACGAGATGAACCGGACGTTGGCGATCCTTCGCAATAAAGAAGGGAAGCAAAGGGACGGTTCTCGTGCTTCTTCAAAATAAAAGGTCGTGAGATTCGTGCGCTGAGACAGAGGAACCGTCCCCGTGTCTTGCTGAATTAGCGAGCGCTGCTGGGCATTTCCTCTAACTATATTTCACCGAAGGAGATAGTACCTAGACTTATGGGTAAAATCGGTTTGACAACCACGGTTCCGATGGAGGTTATTTATGCGGCCGGGGATATCCCAGTTGATCTGAATAATATTTTTATTACGAGTCCTGAGGCCACCAAGCGGGTGGAAGAGGCGGAGCTGGCGGGTTATCCCCGCAATGTCTGCGGCTGGATCAAGGGGCTTTATTCTACGGCGCTCTTGAATCCGGAGATTCGGCGGATTGTTGCCGTGACCCAGGGGGATTGCAGCAATACGCACGCCTTGATGGAAACTTGGGCGGTTCAGGGAATTGAAATCATTCCCTTTGCCTTTCCGTACGACCGGGATCGGGATATGCTTCGTTTACAGATGGACAAGTTCATTCAGGCGATGGGGACGACGTGGGAGGATGTGAACGCCCAAAAGGGACGTTTGGATCAGATCCGGGCTTTAGTGTGGGAGATGGATCGCCTGACTTGGGAGGAAAACAAGGTCAGCGGCTTCGAAAACCATCTTTATCAGGTGTCCTGTTCGGATTTCAATGGCGATCCCGAAGGGTTCGTGGCAGCCATGGAGGCCTTTTTGGCAGAAGCGCGCCTGAGGGAGCCATTCCCGGAAAGATTGCGCGTGCGTGCTAAGGCCGGAAAACGTAAAGAAATACGCGTAGGGTTCATCGGAGTGCCGCCGATCATGCCGGATCTCTATGATTTCCTGGAAGAACAAGGGGCACGGGTCGTCTTTAACGAGGTGCAAAGGCAGTTCACGATGCCTTTTGACACGGAGGATATTGTGGAACAATACCGCCGTTATACCTATCCCTATTCAGTTTTTGAACGGATTGGCGACATTGCCCGGGAGGCCGAAAAACGGAGCCTGGATGGTATCATTCACTATGTGCAGAGCTTCTGCTATCGCCAGATCGAGGACATGATCATGCGCAAGAAGTTGGATTACCCCATCTTGACATTAGAAGGGGAGAACCCGACGGGGCTCGATGCCCGCAGTAAGATTCGGCTCGAGTCGTTTTTGGAGATGCTCAGAGATTAGGGAAGCAAGAGAACCGTCCCCTTGCTTCTTCGTTTTTGGAGATGTTGAGAGACTAGGGTGGTGATGTTGTTTGCGTGATCTGTTATGTGGTGTGGATTTGGGGAGCCGCAGTGTGAAAATTGCGGTGATGGAAGCGGGTACGGATGATGAGCCAGGGCGGATTGTGCGGCTGGAGAAGGTGGATACGATTGCGTTTTACCGGGGCTATGGGCGGAAACAGGGAGATAAGCTTGTCGTGGATTTCGCAGGCCTCGGCCTGGACGCGGTGGAGATGCTTGTATCTACCGGATATGGGCGCAACACGTTGGAGCTGGCCGGAGGGGAAGCGATTCCGGAGCTTAAAGCCCATGTTTTAGGAGCGGTTCATCAGACCGAACTCAAAGACTTCACCCTCATTGATCTCGGGGGGCAGGACAGCAAGATCATCCAGGTGCGTCGGGGAAAAATGCAGGATTTTCTGACGAATGATAAGTGCGCGGCTTCTGCACGCCGATACCTTGAAAACATGGCGCATGTGCTGGGGATGAGTTTGGAAGAACTGGGATGCCATATAGAAGACCCAGTTGAACTCAGCTCGACGTGTGCGGTGTTTGGTGAGAGCGAACTTATCGGCCAAATTGTGGAGGGCCGTCCCCTGCCGCAATTGGCAGCCGGGGTGAATGCCACGATCGTTCGGCGTGTTTTACCATTGTTGCGCAATTTTCCGGGAGAGACGCTCGTATTTACAGGTGGGGTTGCCCGCAATTCAGCGGTGCGAATTTTGTTGGCTCAGCAAACAAGGCGAGAGGTCATTGTGCCGTTAGAGCCCCAGTTCAATGGAGCCATCGGCTGCTGTGTCTATGGGCAGCGCCAACGAGAATAGGCACGGTAATTCAAAAATCTAAATTTTATAAGAGGGTAGTTTAGAAAGGAAAGTACCGTTTAATGCAGAATACCTAATCAACCGGGATTTAAGGAGCCCATTCTTCTCAAAAATCATTCGCCGAGCGCTTTGCAACCGGAGAAGTGTACTTGGGGTGGAGTGATCCGAAAGGTCTGGAATTGCATAGGGAGCAAAATGAGCGGAACTAAAAAGCATTATAAACTCAACAGCAGCGAAATTTTGGCACTAAAAAGTGTCAGGGGAAAGGGGTAGGGCGTTGAAACAGATTCTGGTTGAGGAAATCATCACAGCGGTGGAGAAACTCTGTATCGAAGCCAACTATGATCTCGGGGACGATATCATGGCTGGGTTCAGGCAAGCGCTGGAGACCGAGGAATCTCCCCTTGGGCGGGAGGTTATCGATCGCCTCATGGAAAATGCCGAGATCGCCCACAACGAGCGGGTGCCGATGTGTCAGGACACGGGCATGGCCGTTCTCTTTGTCGAGATCGGGCAGGATCTACATGTGGTGGGGGGAGGTTTGACCGATGCCCTCAACGAAGGGGTTCGGCGCGGATATGACCAAGGATATCTACGCAAATCGGTTGTGAAAGACCCCTTTGAGCGGGTGAACACCGGCGACAATACTCCCGCTGTCATTCATTACAATATTGTGCCTGGAAACAAACTTCATCTTGTCATTGCTCCGAAGGGATTTGGCTCGGAGAACATGGGTGCTTTAAAGATGTGTAAACCTTCTGAGGGATTGGAAGGGGCGATGCAGTTTGTTGTCGATACGGTGGATAAAGCGGGTGGGAATCCCTGTCCGCCGATCATTGTTGGGGTTGGGGTAGGCGGTACGATGGAGAAAGCCACATTCTTGGCTAAAGAGGCTCTGCTTCGTCCGGTGGGAGAGCATAACCCGGAAGAGCGCCTGGCGAAAGTTGAGGCTGAACTTCTCGAACGGATTAATAAACTTGGGATTGGGCCGCAAGGATTTGGCGGTCGCACGACCGCGTTGGCGGTCAACCTGGAGGTGCACCCGACTCACATTGCTGGGATGCCGGTCGCGGTGAATATCGGTTGCCATGCTACGCGACATAAAGAAATAACCCTCGAAGGGAGGGATGCCTGAATGGCGGACGTGATTCGGATTGAAACCCCTTTG
>JAJZPA010000233.1 GCA_021811425.1 Bacillota bacterium
GAGAGTATCGGGAGCAGGCGGTCTTTTAATAGAAGTCGGAGGTGGGAAGTCAGAGGTCAGAAGTCAGAGGTCAGAAGTCAGAGGTCAGAAGTCAGAGGTCGGAAGTCAGAGGTCGGAAGTCAGAGGTCGGAAGTCAGAGGCCAGAGGTCGGAGGTCGGAAGTCAGAAAGGGGAATGTGTTGTGAGCCAACCACGAATTAGGGTACTTGTGGGCAAACCGGGGCTGGACGGGCATGACCGGGGAGCGAAGGTCATTGCTCGGGCCTTGCGTGATGCCGGAATGGAAGTGATCTATTCTGGGCTGCATCAGACACCGGAACAGATCGTAGAAGCAGCCATCCAGGAAGATGTTGATGTGATCGGTTTGAGTATCTTGTCCGGTGCCCAGATGACGATATTTCCGCGGATCAAGGCACTGCTCAAAGAGCAAAATTCGGAGGATATTTTGCTCATCGGGGGAGGAACGATTCCGGATGAGGATATTGAGGTATTGATTCAGTCCGGTGATGCGGAAGCTTTATTTACGCCAGGAACACCGACTGGGGATATTGTCGCTTGGATCAAGAAGCGACTGGGAGTGGATTTACCACCGTACGAGCACGCCTAGGATCCCGCCGCAGCCACCGGCGACAAGTGAAAAAATGCTCCTTTCCCCCACTTTGAGCCAGGAAGGCGGGGTGTCGATGAAGACGGCGCTGATGAGAAGCAAGAGGAAAATGAAACCAAAGCTGACGAATAACCCGTAATAAAGGCCCTTTACGCCCGCTTGGTAGGCCACAAGAAAGGCGGAGACAAAGATGCTGACAAGGACGATCACCGTGATAGCCAGTGATGATTCTGGCAGTGAGGTCAAGGAGAGGAGCAGGCCATAGGCTAACGCGAGAAACAGAGCCAGTACAGCGGCCACAATGATCCCTTTGAATGCAAGACTGAATTGAAAGGATTTAGACATTGAAAATCCCTCCTTTAATTGTTATCAGCCTATGCGCAAGAATCCGGGTTATGACAGCTTTTCGTCGAGCAAGGGGGGTGTCACGTTCATCCTGATGGGGGATTTTTTAAGCATGGTCGTTTTGGGATATGATAGTACGGTACGCGCAGCAAAAAGAAAACTATACATGAAGGGAGGCGACGATATTTGGGTTTAAGAGACAAGACACAGCGGAAATTTGTAGAGTTCTTCGAAAACATGGCACGGATGTATGAAGGTGCCGAATTTGAAGTTGCCTATTCACAGATTCAACGGGATACCGGATCGGCAAACAGTACTCTAAAAAGAGCACTTCGGACGATGGTGGAAGAAGGAGTGCTGGAGATTCAACTTGGCCGAAATTCGCGTTATGGACGCTTCCGATATCTGGCCTATCAACCCCCGGTAAAGACGTCAGAGCCCGAAAACCTTGCTAAAGCCATTCAAACGCATGAGATGATGCCAGGCGATACACCCGAAACTCAGGCTCACGCAGAGGGTGAAGGGCATGAGCATGATGTCCAGGCTTTCGCTGACCTAAAGCTTGATGTTCAGGAGCTGGTTCATTTAACCAATCATCTTATGCGCCGTGTACGGCATCAGGAGATGACGATCGCGCTTCTGCAAGACCGGATCGCCGAATTAGAGGACAAATTGTACAAAAAATAAATTCCCAGTCGTTTAATAGGGAGTTTTCGCAAAGATGTGGTATAATGTAAACACAACCTACCTTGTGCGTACGGATTTATCTTGGTTTTGATCCTATTGATGTTTAGGGAACTGATATGGAACCTGTGAGTACGACAAGCCCTTTTCGGAGGGAAGCCGGAAGATATGGCCTAGGTGCCCACCTGCGAGAGCAGGGTCAGAAACCTGGAGTCCTACGGCAAGGTGGGAGAGGTAGGGATTTTCCCTACCTTCTGTATTTAGGGGTGGAGAAAACGGGATGACAAGGATAATTTTGACACGACACGGGGAAACGTTGTGGAACATAGAAAAGCGAGTGCAAGGAAGCCTGGATTCTGCCCTCTCTGGGAAGGGCATGGCTCAAGCAAAGAGACTGGCCGAGCGTCTGCGGGGAGAAGGAGTACAGTATCTTTATGCAAGCGATGCACCCCGGGCGATTGCCACAGCGGAAGCTATCCGCTCAGAACTACAACTCGACGCCATTTTAATTTCACCTTTTTTGCGCGAATTTTCATTTGGGGAATGGGAAGGCAAAGTTTGGGCAGAACTTAGAGCAGCCAATCCGGATGTTTTCAGTCTCTGGGATACGGAGCCCCATCGTGTTCAGGTTCCTGGCGGAGAAACGATGCAAGCGGTCTCCGAGCGGGCTTGGCAGTTTCTTGGAGAGATCCGAGAAAAATATCGCGGTGAAACCGTGTGTCTTGTGAGTCACGGGTTGACCTTAAAACTTTTGGTGACCCGAGCCATGGGTTTCGCGGTAGAGGAGTGGAACAAAACGCCATGGCAGTTCAATACTGCGGTCAATGTGTTTGAAGAGCAAGATGGGATCCTCATTCCCAAAATCATTGCGGATATTAGCCATTTAGAAGGACTAGGGTAATTACGCGGCGCTTCCCGTAGCCCAATCGGCTTCAAACACACTTTTGAGTTTGGCAGTAGCAGTGGGGGAAGGGACTGTAATCGAGAACTCGTGATTAATGACAAAGGTGTAATAACTCCAATCTGAGCTGGTCAAGATAAAGGTTTTATCGTCAAAAAGACCGATGTGAAGGTTAAAGGCTTCATTGTTCGGCAGAGTAGCATAGCGAATCTTGACGCCGCCCGTTTTGAGTCGAGCAATCATATCCGGTTTGTCTTTCCCCATTTTTTGAGAAAGAAGCAAGCGGACATCCCGCCCTTTTCCGGCTGCGTCGATCAAAGATTGAATCGTGTCCTCATCACTGACTTCTGCGGTTTCGACCCAAATGGATTGGTTGGATGCCATGATCCGTTCAGAAATCTGCTGCTTCAGGTTAGCATTGCGCGCGAGGACAATATAGTCGTCTGGCAAGGCAGAGCTTTTGGAAACATCCAAGGATAAGGTCGTGGTGAATTTCCAGTCTTGGGCGAAGATATCCGCAGTCCACCCAGCGGAACGCCCTGATAGTTCAACGGCCAGATCATGATTGGCCTGCCAGCTCGAGGAGGTCCAGCTAGGTCCATAGACTAAAGCTTTAGTTTGGTCGACCACGAGAAATTTCACGCGGTGGAACTGACCTTTCCGGGCTGGGTAGAATTGGACAGAGATGCCTTGGCTCTTGAGTGAATCAAGGGTAGTTTTGTTCGGGCTCTGCCATTGATCCAGAAGGATCTTGACCTCTACTCCAGCCTGGAATTTCTTAATCACGTGATTCATTAATTCGGAATCATCGAAGAGGACTTGTTCAACATAAAGCGATTTCTGAGCTGAGTCGATCAGGTTCAGAGTCCTGGTATGGATGGCGGGGCCGTCTGAAAACAAAGCGGAAGGAGGAAGGTTAGAGACGGCAGGGGGTTTCTTAAATAATTGGGTTAAGCGGGGAGAACACCCGGTGGTGGCCAGTAGGAGGATAGCGACGACGGCAATAACCCTTTTCCACATGACGATCCCTCTTCCAGGCTAGCTTCTTCCAGAAAATTTGCTGACCATTATTTAATCCTAACCCTGCTATTATAGCATGAATAACCTCTATTGAAAAAAACTCAAGGCATAGATTTTCGCTTCTCAACATAAAAATTTCCTGAGTCCTAAGACGATGCGAAAGGGAGAGTGCCTATGAGGTTTTTTTTTCTCAAGCGAGGGTTGGTTGCTCTGTGCTTGGCTCTCCTGGTTGTCTTTCTTGTTCACAGCCCCGCTCAGGTTTCGGCTAGTGCATTGAGTCTTTTCTCTGCGGAAAAAACATATGAGCATGTGAAATACCTCGTTCAGAAAGTAGGCCCCAGGCCGGCTGGCAGCAAAGCAGAACTCAAGGCAGCTCAGTATATTTATTATACTTTGGAGCGGGCGGGTTGGAAGGTGCATGAACAGTCATTTAGTAAAGTGGTCGTCCATGATCCGCCTCTGCAACTGGGAGAGCAGAAGATAGAGCTTG
>JAJZPA010000234.1 GCA_021811425.1 Bacillota bacterium
AAGACTTTGGGCGATGTCCCGAGCTCTTCTTTCAGGCGATAGGTCTGCCGTTCACGAACCAAACGACTGACTCCTGAATTTGAGTCGTCCAAATCCCCAAAAATCCGGGCCTTACCGGGGCAAGAGAGGACACATGCAGGCTCTTTCCCTTGAGAAGTATACTCTACACAAAACGTGCACTTTTCCGCTACCCCCACAGGGCGGTTCGGAGTATAGACCAAATGGCCGTTTTTGTCGCGCACATCCTCCGGATAACCGTATTCATACCCCTCCTGATAACCCACCTCGGCCTTAGCCTTTTTCGGATCCTGCCAGTTAAACTGCCGCACCCCGTAAGGGCAGGCCGCGAGACAATAGCGGCAGCCAATGCAGCGTTCATAGTCCACTAATACAACTCCCCGTTCGTCCGTGTAGGTAGCTCCAACCGGACAAACCTTTTGGCAAGGCGGGTTTTCACACATCTGACAAGACACCGGCAGATAATTCATTTGCAGTTTTCCGTCTTTACCCACTGCCGTCTGGTGAAACTCACTGCCCGGTGTAAAGACGCGGTTCCACCAAGTTCCCGGGGGTTGGGCATTGTGCTCTTTGCAAGCCACCGTACAGGAGCGGCAGCCGATACAGCGCTCCAGATCGATCACCATCCCCAATTTCATTGTTTGTCACCCGCCTTTCTCACATCGCAGAGGCATTCATTCCAGGCCGTGTTCGGGGACCAAACACCTGGGACAAAGTAGACTTCATTGGTCGGCTTGATGAAGGGATAAGTGAGGGAGTTAAAGGATTCACCGTTCAAATAACGGCTCCACCAGCCTTGTTCAAACACCACTACATTCTGTCCTACGCCCGGATCCACAATTGCGTGGCCATGCACTTTACCGCGATCGTTGTAGACCTCTACATAATCATCTTCCTTGATCCCCTTGGCTCTGGCATCCTGCGGATTGAGCCAGACCCTGGGCTTGCCGTCCTGAAGTTCGTTCATCCATACATTGTTGGAGTGAGTAGAGTGCACCCGGTAGATGGAATTACGGGTGATGTAAGCAAACTTATATTTCTCCCGAGTCGCCGGATTCAAGGCATACTCACTTTCCTCAAAAGGCGGCTTGTGTACAGGCAAGGACTCGCCGGCCTCCAGGAAGAGGTCTTCATCTTTGTAAAACTCGATCCGCCCACTTTTGACAAACTGACCCGTCTGCTCGATTTTGGCGGGCAAGCTAACCGGGGGAAAAGGCTTCTTCAAATTGATCTGCTCGTAAAATGGGATCTGGCGGTTGCCAGGGGCAGCCGATTTGAAACGCACCGGCCCTTTCTTCAGCTGGTCCAAGGTGATCCCGGCCACAGTCGGACCACCCGTCTTGAGCAACATCTCTATGACCTTTTCGGCTGCGGTGTTTTCATCGATACCTGGGAAGTAGTGATTTTCAAATTCCGGGTTAAGGCGCTTGGCTAGCTCGCGAGCGATCCAAAGTTCTGAATGTGCCTCGAAAAGCGGCTTGATGGCAGGCTGCTGCAACTGTAGATAAGGATGTACCGGAGTGGCGACCAGTTCCGTCTTTTCATACCAGCTGGCGGCAGGCAAAACCACGTTACTGTACCTGCCGCTGGTCGTCATTTGAAAATCCATCGTCACCACGAACTCCAAGTCACCTTTTTCCGTCATCTCACGCAGCTTATTCGCCATATTGTGCTGATCAAAAGGATTCCCCCAGCCCGTGATCAAGGCCTTCAACCCATGAGCCGGGTATTTTGCCTTCATCGTCTTGGTCGGACCGTGAAGCACATAGAGCCAGGGGAACCATTTTTGCGGCTTGCCCTCTGGTACCCACCAATCCGCGAGCTTCATGCGAATCTTATACTGCCCGGCATAGGTGGAGATTCCTGCTCCGGACTTGCCGATGTTGCCTGTTAGCACGGGGATCAGGGCCAAAGCCCGCCCTTTTAAGTCCCCATGATACCATTGGTAATTGCTCGCCCCGTAGACAACGTGAAGGGGTTTAGTCGCCGCCATTTCCCGGGCGATTCGAACCAGGGTGTCCTTCGGGATCCCGCTCATCGTTTCTACTTTATCCGGGGTATAATTGCTGAGACTTTCTTTCAGAAGCTGGAAAGCTGGCTTGGCTTTTATTTTGTTGCCGGTTTTTAAAGTGACTTCGATTTCTCCTTCCAACGCCACGTCTCCAGGGAGTTCGAACTTTTCCGGATGCACCGCCAGAAACTGCCCGTTGTAAGCTACATAAGCCTCCCGGTAGGCGGGCACGTCAGCCGGTTTACTTAAACCCTGTACTTCCTCCGCCTTGAGACGCTTGTGATTATCCGAGCGAATGAGCAATGGCATATCCGTATACGTGGTAAGGAAAGCCGCATCATACAATTTCTCTTCGATAATGACGCGCGCCAGACCCAGACCAACGGCCGCGTCACTACTGGACTTGACATAAATATACTCGTCGGCCTTAGCCGCCGTGGGACTGAAGTTCGGATCAAAAACAACCAGTTTAGCCCCTTTGTTTTGCGCCTCTACCAGAAAATGAGCATCCGGAAGGCGGGTCGCCATGATATTCGAGCCAAAGACGGCAATGTAGCGGGAATTAAGCCATTCTAAGGGCTCCGCCTCCTCACTCTGTACTCCAAACGTCATGGGGAAAAACATCGGCAGATCCCCATTTTGATCGTAAGGATGGTGTAAACTCCACCCGGCTAGGGTCGCCAGTGAAATGACCGCTCCTTTCTGCACATAGCCTGTACCGCCCACTTGGAAGATGACCCCGATCGATTCAGGCCCATACTTCGCTGCGATCTCCTTCAGTTTGTTGGTGGTGTAGTCCAACGTCTCGTTCCAACTCGCCTCTCTAAATTCCCCTTTTCCTGGTGCGCCACTGCGGATCATGGGCTTTTTCAAGCGGTCCGGCCCGTAGATCAAATTGATCATGGAAATCCCCTTAAGACAACCGCGGGGATTGTACTCCGCCTCCGGGTAATCGGAAGCCTGAGTGATAGCCTTGATCTGACCATTTTCCACTTTTGCGAGCATGCCACAGGCCCCTGTGCAATTCGGTGAGCAGGTGGTACGGACGGTCTTAAACTCCACCGGTGCACCTTTGGCCTGGCCCGCAGCCGCAGCCTTCTTCACGAATTGGGCTGTTCCAGCAGTACCCAAGAGAACCCCTGTAGCCGCCGACATCTTCAAGAACTGCCGACGATTTAGTCTAAACCTCTTTTTCTCCAAATTTAAACACCCCCATTTTTTCCAGAATATTCTCCCCAGGGTAAGAACAATTCATTCCCTGACATTTAAATGTCCTTATCCTGAATGCCATTTTGCGGGGAGACTTCGCCGCACTATAAAAAGAAAAAGATGGCACGTATTGCTAAGAAAGCAAACATCGTGCCAATCTTCTCAAGCGCCCAAACCCGTATGGAATGGGGCTTCTGCTTCGGAGAAAAATCAGAAGTCTCTATAAATCGCGAAGTCCTCTCTAAAATTTACGAAAATTAAACACCCCTGATTTTATCAACCCGACAACTAGCCACTTTGAATATCGGCTGCTTCGAGATGGGATCGACCCAGTCCAGAGTCAGATGATTAGCAGCCTGTTTAAGATGTTCTTCCCCTGGATCCAAATCCCCAAAGTGAAATGGGAGAAACAATTGTCCGCGTGCAACCGTATTTTTGATCACGGTTTTCACTTCAATCCAACCCCTGCGAGAAGTGAGTCGTACTTTTTCACCCTCTGTAATGCCCATACCCTCGGCATCCGCCGGGTTCATTTCCACAAAGCCTTCCCCTGCCAGAACATCAAGTTCCGGAACGCGTTTGGTCTTCGTGCGCGTATGATAATGCTCGATAATGCGTCCCGTATTGAGCCAGAACGGGTATTCCGCGTCAGGAATCTCCGGCGGGATTTGGTACTCTACCCCCCACAGTTGGGCACGCCCCGACTCATTGTTGAACTGTCCATACGCTTGTGCTGTCTCTGGCGCCGTGTTGAACCTGCCATCTGTGTAAAGGCGTGGAGTCCCGGGAGCGTCCGG
>JAJZPA010000036.1 GCA_021811425.1 Bacillota bacterium
GGCTCCAGGCAAAAACGGTCTTCGAGCTTCTCTTGAGGCAATTGAATGATTTCTTTCACTGCGACAGCCACAGTATCTGGACGCATTTGAGGAGCAAGCCCTGCTTTCTTAGCGATAAACGCATTGACACCTTCTGCTAAAACGACAACTTTAGCTCCCAGATCGCCTTCGGCCCGTCCGGTACGGACACCGACCACATTATCCCCTTTGTACAGGAGATCTTCAACAACGGTTTCCGTAATAATCATGACACCCGCTTTTTCGGCCTGTTGGGCCAACCAGCGGTCGAATTTGACACGCAAAACCGTATGGGCGTTATACGGGGGCTCTGCCCAGGCCGGATCGCGGTAACCCGCTAAAATCGTCTCGTCTCCGCTCAGAAAACCATAGCGCTGCTCAACCACCGGTCGCTCCAGAGGAGCTTCTTGCCAAAACTCAGGTACAACCGCTTCTGTAGCCTTAGTATAGAGGACACCACCCATGACGTTTTTAGTGCCTGGATAATCTCCCCGTTCGATAACGACTGTCTTCATGCCCGCCTTCGCAGCACTGATCGCGGCAGACAGGCCAGCCGGACCGCCGCCGACGACGATCACATCAAAGTTTTCCATGTTTGCCCCTCCTTAATTCGCCACGCCGTGCTGAAGGCGCTTCTTAAACTCCGCTGTCAAAGCCGGAACGACTTGGAACAAGTCCCCGATAATCCCATAATTGGCAACCCGTAAAATCCCGGCTTCCGGATCGTTGTTGATGGCAATAATGAAGTCTGATGTCTCCATGCCGACTAAGTGTTGAATCGCACCGGAAATTCCGACTGCGATGTACACTTTCGGCCGGACCGTCACCCCAGTCTGACCAACCTGATGGTCATGAGACATCCAGCCAGCCTCGACGATGCCGCGGCTGCAGGCCAGCGTAGCCCCCAGGGTATCCGCTAACTCTTCAACCAAGGCCATATTTTTCTGGGAACCGATCCCCAAGCCCACGGAAACGATAATTTCCGCTTTATCCAGAAAAATGCTCTTCGCATCCCCGCCAATAAACTCCAACACCTTTGTCCGTACTTGGTCTTCCGTTAGGCCAAGTTCTTCGCGAATGACCTCTCCCAGACGGCCCTCGACCCTGGGGGGCATAGCCATGACGCGTGGACGTACGGTTGACATTTGCGGACGGCGCGTGCGGCAAAGAATCGTAGCCATGATATTCCCGCCGAATGCCGGGCGGGTTTGCTGCAGGAGTTTCGTCTCCGGATCGATCCCGAGTACGGTACAGTCAGCCGTCAACCCGGTCTGCAAACGGGTGGCAACCGCCGGGAAAACATCACGCCCCATGGCTGTAGCCCCCATCAGGATGATCTCCGGCTGATACTTGCGCACGAGATTCGTAATCGCGTCAGCATAAGGTTCCGTCCGATAATCCTTTAAAACCGGATCATTGATAGTGTAGACTTTTTCAGCCCCGTAAGCAAACGCCTCTTTGATCACAGGTTCGACTTCATACCCAGTGACCACACCACAGAGTTCGCAGCCAATCGCATCCGCCAGCTTACGCCCTTCTCCAAGAAGTTCCCAAGAAACCGGAGCAATTTTACCATGATTGTATTCAATGATGACCCAAACCCCACTCCAGACATCCCCACCGGCAATAGGAGCCGCTTTCTTCGCCGCAGTCTGGGCATAATCGGCAACAGGCTTTGGCATCGGCTCCGTGGGACTGAACGCTTTCTCTTCCCCGCCCTCAGCTTTACTTACCGGAGCGGCTTTCGTTTTAGCCAAAGGATCCAGCGTCAAAGCATTAGATGGGCACACTGTAACACAACTACCGTTGTCTTTACATTTATCCGGATTAACGGTAGCGATCCCGTCCACCAAATCCAAGGCCTCAACGGGACATTCCACCACACAGGCTCCACAGCCGATGCACTTTGCTTTATCAACGACTACTGCCATTAAGCTTGGCCTCCCTTCATCAGGGGATGTTGCATAATAATGTTTTGTTGGAAAAGTTTCTCCACGAGATTAGCCACTGCCCCTTTCGGGTCATTGGTGGCATCGATCTGTTCTCCCCCCGTGCGACCTGGCGGCGGGAAAATGCGGGATACGCTGGTTGGAGAGCCCTTGAGACCCATGTGAGCAGAATCATAAGGAAGAGACTTGGCCTGCCAAACCTCGGGCTCGTAGGCAGCGGCCTTCATCATGTTGGGAAGCGTGGCATAACGCAGTTCATTCAGTTCCTTTTCCACCGTGATCAAAGCCGGAAGCAGGGCTTTGGCCACTTCTCGGCCGCCTTCGGTTTTACGCTCCACCGTAACCGAGACATCATCGATATTTCTAATCTTGATGGCATAGGTCAATTGGGGGAAGCCCAAGCGTTGGGCAATCCCAGGGCCCGTCTGGGCCGTATCACCGTCGATAGCTTCTTTACCGGTAAAGACGATATCAATCGGTTCTGATTCATGCACTTTTTGGATCGCTACCGTCAAGATATAAGCCGTCGCCAACGAATCCGATCCGGCAAAAGCGCGATCGCTAAGCAAGATCGCCCGATCCGCTCCAAAGGACATCGCCTTTTTCAGGGCTTCTTTAGCCTGCGGGGGCCCCATGCTGATAATCGTCACCTTACCTCCCACTTTTTCTTTCAGCCGGATAGCTTCTTCTAACGCGTGGGCATCGTAAGGATTGATGATCGACGGAACACCCTCGCGCATGAGCGTGTTCGTATTAGGGTCGATCCGGACTTCCGAGGTGTCCGGGACTTGTTTTAAACAGACCACGAAATGCAAATTGATCCCTCCTCTATTCCTTCTTCGTGCTAATCCCCTTTATGGTACTAAGCATTTTCCACACATGTACATGATAGTACAACCCCCTTGAAAATACAAGGAATCTTTATACTCTTGTTGGAATATTACAAATGTCTATTGCTTTGGCCTAAAGAAAGATTTTTTCACACTAAAGCCCCCTATCACACATGATATGGGGGCTTTAATCTATACTTACGACTTACTCTTGCTCTGTCAGGTATTTCTCGACCTGAACCGCAGCCAAAGCACCGTCCCCGACAGCAGTTGCCACTTGACGCAAAGGAGTGGTCCTGATATCCCCGGCCGCATACACCCCGGCCAGATTCGTCCTCAGCAAATTATCGGTCTTAATATATCCGCGTTCATCTACATCGAGCCCTTCATATTTAAACTGGGCATTCGGTTCTGTACCAACATAGACAAAAACCCCATCCGCCTGCAGTTGTCGGGTCGCATTCGTAACCACATTACGAATCCGCACCCCTTCAACTTTATCTCTTCCTAACACCTCTTCGATCACGGCATCTAATTCGAAACGAATTTTCTCATTCTGTTGGGCGCGGTCAATGGCAATCTGTGCCGCCCGGAACCCCTTGCGGCGGTGCACGATGGCAACCTCAGCCGCAAACCGGGTCAGATACGCCCCTTCTTCCAAAGCAGCATCCCCGCCACCGACCACGATCACCTTTTTATCCCGGAAGAAAGCGCCATCACAGGTGGCGCAGTAGGATACCCCGCGGCCACGGAAAACATCCTCTCCAGGCACTCCCAAAGGACGCGGCTTGGAACCGGACGCGATGATCACGGTCTTCGCTTCATAGGATTTAACGTCAGTCGTAATCTTCTTGACCGCTCCTGAAAGATCCAACTGCTGAGCTTCTTCAAAAATAAACTCTACCCCAAAGGTCAAGCACTGCTGGTGGAAAGAATTCATTAATTCATATCCCCCTACGCCTTGCTCAAAACCAGGGTAATTCTCGATTTTCTCCGTTGACGCGGCTTGCCCGCCCGGCATACCCATTTCGACAATAGCGGTTTTCAACCCTCCACGGGCCGCATAAATCCCGGCCGTCAATCCAGCTGGGCCACCGCCTAAAATGAGGACATCATACATTTTAAATCACCTCGTTTATTTTTATACCCCTAGCGGGTATAACTATACTTGGATATAGTATACCATAACGAAAAAGAATACAAAAGAATTTCCCGGCCCACATGTTAAACTTGTCTCTATTTTTACCGTTCTGGGAAATTTCATGAAGGTATTTTGCCGACTTGGGCAGAATATAGGCAATAAGATGTAGCCAAGTAATCAACATTTGGCTTCAAAACCTTGAAGGGGGTATCATTTTGCGTCGTTTCGGCAGTCTCTTGCTTGTCTTCATTCTGATTACCTTGGTGCTCAGCGCTTCCAGCGGCTTCTACGAAGATTGGCTTTGGTTTAACGATCTGGGCTATTCCCAGCTTTTTTGGACGCCCCTCGTCAGTAAGCTCCTCCTCCAAGTCGTGAATGGGACGGTGCTCTTTCTTTTCATTGCAGGCACGCTGCTTTCTATTCGCCATGCGATTGTAACCTTCATCAACGAACGCCTCAGACAGCGTTTTCGGCTCGTCCAAGACATGAATGCCCCGGTTTTCAGCCTTAGCCAGCGACGCGTTACTGTCTGGCTCCTCATTCTTTCTGCCATCGTCAGCCTCTCCATTAGTTTTATAGCAGGCTTTACAGGTTGGTTGGAAGTCTTGAGTTTTATGAAACCTTCCAATTTCGGTCAAGCGGATCCCGTGTTTAATAAGGACTTGGGCTTTTACTTCTTCCAACTTCCGTTTTTAAGAACCTCTTACAACATCTTTTTCGGCCCCCTGTTCCTATTGGCATTCTTTACAGCCGTGTTCTATATCGTGACCGGTGTCCTCAAGTTCCACTCTCTCAAGCTCTGGCAAAAGGATGCGCTTACTGTGAGCCCGGCGGCCCGGCGGCATCTGGCTTTGCTCGCTTCCATCCTTTTCGCTCTCAAAGGGTTCGGGTATTTTCTGGACACCTTCCAATTGCTCTATTCCAAACACGGACACGTTATCGGGGCTGGATTTACCGATCTGACAGCCACGCTTCCCGCCCTGAGAATTCTCCTGGTTTTTAGTATGATCGGGGTTATCGGGGCGATTTTGACACTCGTATTTAAAGAAGTACGCTTGTTAAGCCTACCCGTGCTGGGCGTCTTTGTGCTTGGGATCCTCCTTTACGGAGTTTATCCAGCCCTCGTGCAATCCTTCGTGGTCGTCCCCAATGAATTTGACAAGGAAGCCCCCTATCTGACTAATGAAATCAAAATGACGCGGTTTGGCTACGGCCTGGACAAAATCGTCGAGACTGACTATCCTGGGAATGCTCCTATTACTCCAGACACCCTCAAAAATGACCAAGCCACCCTGAACAACATCCGTCTTAACGACACCCGACCTATGCTTAAAACCTATACCCAAAAACAAGGCATCCGCCTTTATTACAAATTCCACGATATTGACATTGACCGTTATACCGTAAATGGGGAGTACCGTCAAGTCATGCTCGCCCCTAGGGAACTCTCAGCGGGTGATCTCGATGCCAAAGCGAAAACCTTTGTTAATACGCGCTTCAAATATACCCATGGTTATGGAGTAGCTGCCTCCTTTGCTAATGCGGTAACGAGCGAAGGCCTTCCCGCTTTCGCCATCAAAGATGTGCCCATGGCCAGCGACTTTAAGGAATTCAACCTTTCAGAACCCCGGATTTATTATGGAGAACTCACGCAGGACTGGGTCGCGGTGAACACCACGGTTAAGGAGTTTGATTATCCCCAAGGCAGCACCAATGTAGAGAATCACTATTCGGGTAAAACAGGCATTCCCTTTACCCCGTTCAACAAGCTCATGCTTTCTTTGCACCACGCCACCCTGCGTTTTTACTTAGCTAACGAGATCACGGGCCAAAGCCGCATGCTTTTGCACCGCAACATTATCGAACGGGTTCAAAAACTGGCACCCTTCTTGACCTATGACCAAGATCCGTATTTAGTACTCGACAATGGGCGCTTAAAATGGATCATTGACGCTTATACAACCTCGAATGCCCTGCCCTATGCTTCCGCTTACGGGGAGCAAAACTTTAACTATATCCGCAACTCAGTAAAAGTCGTCGTGGATGCCAACGACGGGACGGTGGATTTCTATGCAGTGGATAATAAAGATCCCGTTTTGCAGACCTATCGCAAGATCTTCCCTGGGGTTTTCAAGGACTTCAGTCTGATTCCTTCCTCTCTGATTCCGCATTTGCGCTATCCTGAAACCCTGTTCACCATCCAGAGCAACATGCTGAAAACCTTCCATATGACCAACCCTTCCGTCTTTTACAACAAAGAAGATGCCTGGGATATTGCCAAAGAACTTTTCGAAGCCAAGCCCCAAAATGTCGACCCCTATTACACCATCATGAAACTTCCGGGTTCCGATCGGGCCGAGTTCGTGCTCATGCTTCCTTTCACCCCGGCGTCGAGTGCGACCAATACCCGCAATAATATGGTGGCTTGGATGGCTGCCCGGATGGATCGGGAAAACTATGGCCAGCTTCTGCTCTACAAACTGCCCAAAAACATTGAAATTGACGGTCCGCTGCAAATTGAATCCCGCATCGACCAAGATCCGGAGATCTCCAGACAGCTAACACTTTGGGATCAAAAGGGGTCGGGCGTGATTCGGGGCAACCTACTGGCTCTGCCCATTTCCGGAGGCTTCCTCTACGTAGAGCCCATCTATCTCCAGTCCGATAAAGGCGGGAGTATTCCGGAAATGAAACGGGTAATCTTGGCCTACCAAGACCACCTGGTTATGACTGAAAACCTCGGGGCCGCCCTGGTGCAAATTTTTGGGGAAGGCGCTCCGCAGCCGACCACCCTAGGCCAGAGCGTGACACCTCCACCTTCCACCGCCCCGACTCGGCCGCCAAGCACCCCGAATCAAAGTCCCAATGTACAAGCCATCCTCGATCAAATCGGCGAATTGCGATCCATGCTTGATAATTTGGAGACGCAACTCAAAAGTCTCCAAGCTCCCGCCACCACGGGTCCATCAGTGAGCACTACTCCATCAGCCAAAACGTGATCCAATCCGGGCTAAACAGGGTTTTGTCCTGAGCAACGAAACAGAGGCCATGCACTTCTTTCCCAGAAGTACATGGCCTCTTTACGTTCTTTCGAGTTTTTACGGGTTCTCGCAGATATCCCTATTCCAAAGGGCGGAGTTCCACGTGGGTGAAGGTTCCTTCCCGCGTCAGTTCCACCAATTCTGCTCCATCGACTGAGACATAACTGTCATCGCCATGAAGTTCGACCGTCGTATCCTTGCCGTTGGCGATGATATGAGCTTTACTTCGATCATAAACAATCACCTGATTTTTGGCACCGATTTGAACATCTCCATCTTTGAACTCAATCGAACCTTGCCAAAGGCTGTCAAGAGTCGGGTTCTCTTTCTGATCCGTCGTTTCCTTTAAGGCTAATACTTTCGTCAGAACACCGTTCTTCACTTCACCTAAATACAAGACTCCGGCCCGGTTGCCCAGGATTTCCGCATAGGGATCACTGGAAATCACTTTACGCTTATACCCGTCTACAGACAGGACCTGTTTCTTGCCCCCGATCTTTGACTCAACATAAAGGATGCCGTAGCGTTCTGAGGCCATAATATTGAGAATCTGCTCGCCATAGCGACTAATTGTCTTGACCTTTTTCATCACGTCAATTTCTAAGAGTTGAGTTGCATTCTCTGATTTAATCGTTAGATACATAAGGTTCGTAAACGTTGAAAAAGCCATTTGTATGATCGAGCCACCTGCTGGAAATTCAGTCAACGTCTGATTAAACCGATCATCCGGTTTCTGTGTCTGATTGTCGCTATCAGCAAATTCCAGGGTGTAAAGATCAGTCAACTGCGGGTTACTCCTGTGGATCTCAACTTTAGGCAGAGGTTGACCTGATTCCGGCGTGGTAGCCGCTCCCGGTTTTGCATTCTTCTCCTGATTTGGATCTTCTGTTTGCGGAAGTGTGGGCGTCGCGGTTCCTGCCGCCAACGTTTTCGCTTGTCCCGTCGGTTTTTTCGCGGTCGGCGTAGTTCCCCCAACCGGAGTGGATGCCTTCGCTTGACTCTTACCGACCGCCTGAGTTACGGGCGTGCTGACCGTCGGCGGCACAATGGTTCTCACTTCCGGATTAGGGTTTTTCCTGGCAAAAAAATAGATCAAGGTGTTACGGTCAGGCAGCCACTCATAGTTCAAGACTCCCATGTTCTTGTCGCTTCCAACAAGAGGAGCCTTGCTGAAAACGAGTTTCTGTTGCTTAAGATTATACACTTTGAGCACACCCTGTTCCGTATAGGCCAGATAATCCTTGGCATAGGACAGCTGGATATTCGTTAAATCCACGCCAGGAATATCCGCACTGAGCCGTTGCGTAATCGGCTTCAGGTCAGGCGGAGCCATCACGGTCTTAACTTTAGCGTTCAAATAAGCGTAGGCACTAAACTGCAAGATCAGGGATATGCCGGCCCACACCAAAAGCGTCCGCCATATTTTTCTCTTCAAGTCGTTCATCTCCTTGAATTCCAACCATTGATTCACTTCGGTAAGACAACAAAACCCGTCGGAATATAGCGCTCGCCAAAGATATCCCACAAACGATTAATCACTTTACCTTGATAAACCATTTCAGAGGAAGAGCCCCCGTCCAAATTAGCAGCATTCAGCGCCTGATAGTCGACAAACACATTCATAAGATCCCTAAGGGTAGCACCCCAGCTCCACGTCGGTTGGCGGCCGTCAATGATCACCAAAATAATCGTGCCATCTGCCTTCTGACCAATCCCTGTTCTTGGTGCCACACCCCAGCCACCGTCTCCGACAACCTGTGGTATGCCATTGAGAATGAGATTGGGTCCAAATGTCACGGCTTCTTGAATATGCTGGCTATCAAGCCCCGAGGCGGTCAAATCGCCCAGATGCAGTTTTCCTTTATCATCAATTCCGACGATATTAACTTTGTTGTCTGCTACATTATTATGAACTAGTTTACCGTCATGCACCGTTAAGCCATCGGGGAAAGCCCCGTTACCTTTACCGTTCGGATCATAAAACCCGCCTGCATTAATTCCTGCAATTGCATTCATATCCCGAACTAAATCAGTGACCCTTTCCCCGGCAGACCCGATCTGTTTGGTGACTGCGACCTTGACCCGTTTCGGATCTTTCACTAGCATCACTTTGCCTTTAAAATTATGCCCTTGGATATCCTCAATCGTAATACCTTCTGTCGGATCACTGACAACTTTTCCCTTAGCCACATCCCCCTGAGCATTAATCCCTAAAACATCGTTCTGATGCACGATCGCATCGATCTGGGCTTGGCTCAAAAAAGCGCGCACGACCTGAGGATGGCGTGAAGTCGCCACAGCCCCCACCGCCATAACTTTCAAGGCCTGAAACGGGCCCCAAAACAAGATGACCGGCGCTAAGATCCCTGCAAAAACCAAGTTGAACAAAATGAACGCCAACAATTTCTTCCAACTGAATCTTAACCGTTTCTTCACTAGTATCCCTCCTGTGCCAAAACCCGAGCCCCGCAAAAAAACAAGCCGCATCGTTCAAGTGCGGCCACTAACAAGCCCTAGTATAGCAAATCCAGACGTGTCTAGCAATCTTTTCGCTGCAGGCTTAATCCGATTTTAACCTAGAGAATACAACATATTCGAACGTACTACTGTGTGAACTTGCGGACTTAAGATTCAGGATTCACTTCCAAACGATAGGTTAGATTCGCCGCTTTATCGATCATATTGGCGACACTACAGTATTTTTCCATAGAAAGACTTATAGCCCGTCGTAGTTTATCTTCTGGCAGTTCCTGGCCCCAAAACCGGTAAACCACTTCAATATCAGTGAAGATCCGAGGATGCTCGGCCGCCCGCTCTCCCTGAATGGCGATCTCCAAGCGGGTATACTTCACCCGCATTTTTGCGAGGATAGACACAACATCCATACCACTGCAGCCCCCAATCGCCATTAAAACCATTTCCATCGGTGCGGCCCCCATTCCGGAACCGCCGGTTGCCAGACTGGAATCAATGTTGGTTACTGCTTTTGATTGTCCCTCACCTTGAAAATGCATGCCTTTGATGTGCTTAACCTTAACTTCCATCTAAATCCCTCCTATATTAAACTTATTACCTGAAACCATGAAAAGAGTATATCACATTATCAATTCAACTCGTATAAGGTTGCACAAAAAGATGATTGTGTCATACTGACATTCATGCTAATATAAGTTTGTGCAAAAACATCCGAATTAGAAAAAGAAAAAAGGGGTGCGGGTCAGTGTCTATCAAAGTTGGAATTAGCGGTTTTGGCCGCATTGGGAGAAACGTCTTCCGGGCAGCCTATGGACGCCAAGACATCGAAATTATCGCGATTAATAACCGGACGACTGGGGAGATTTTGCCCCATTTACTAAAATATGATTCGGTCCATGGCATTTTTCCAGCCGATGTACAATATACCGCAGGGGAAATCAGGGTCGACGGCAAGCCCGTGAAAGTAGTCTCACATACCGATCCGAGTCAAATTCCCTGGGGAGAACTCGGCGTCGACATCGTTATCGAAGCGAGTGGCAAATTCAACAAGGGCTCTGACTGCCAAAAACACCTAGCGAATGGAGCGAAAAAAGTCATCATTTCTGCTCCGGCAAAAGAAGAAGACGCCACCATTGTGATGGGCGTGAATGAATCGATCTATGATCCAAAGATTCATCACATCATTTCCAACGCTTCCTGTACGACGAACTGTTTGGCTCCCGTGGCCAAAGTCCTCCATGAAAATCTGCATATTCAGCGCGGGTTAATGACAACCGTTCACTCCTATACCAATGACCAACAAATTCTTGACCAATCCCATAAAGACTTACGCCGTGCCCGCGCAGCCGCCATGTCCATTATCCCAACGACCACCGGGGCCGCCAAAGCGGTCGGCCTAGTGCTCCCGGATTTAAAGGGGAAACTCAATGGCTTCGCGCTGCGGGTTCCAACCCCAAATGTCTCGGTCGTGGATTTTGTCGTTGAAGTGGAAAAACGCGTATCTCGGGAAGCTATCAATGCTCTACTCAAAGATGCTGCCTCAACTTATTTATTGGGGATTTTAGAGTATACCGAACTTCCTCTGGTCTCCTCTGACTTCAACGGTAGTTCTGCCTCTTCCATCATTGACGGCTTATCCACCATGGTCATAGGCGACAACCTCTTGAAGGTTATCGCCTGGTATGATAATGAATGGGGTTATTCCAGCAGGGTTCTCGATCTGGTGGAATATGTGGCCAAGTCCCTTTAATCAGGCAGCCACAATCCCTTAATGACGTCTTTGGCCAAGGCACGCAAACTCTTTCTTTGAGCCATCGCCTGGCTCCTCAAGGTAGAATAGGCTGTTTCCTCATTCCATCCCCGTAGCTCAATTAAGCGTAAGACGGCTTGATAGATGAGCTTGCGGGTTTTTATTTCCTCTTCCAGGCGACGGATTTGATCCGTATTCTCCCGTTCGCGTTGGAACCGCTGTTCCGCAAGAAGGAGCGCCGCCCCAAGATCAAGTGCTCGCAAAGGATAGAAAACCACTTGATGAGCATCTGCCCGCACAACTTGCGATAAAAGGGCACTTTCCTCCGCCTGCAGAACAACCAATGTCGGGCAGAGGTGCTGTGTCCATAATGTCTGGAGCAGTTCGGAAGAACTTAAGCCCTGCAAATGCCAGCCTATAATCATGATATCCGGCTCATGGCGGTGTAAGAGTCGCAAAGCTTCCATCCCGTTATCAGTGGTGACTAGGGCCTGGAAATCCATTAACCCCAGCATGGTGCGAATTTCTTGTTGCATGTTTAACTTTGTCAAGGCCAAGATCGCACGTTTCATCCCTTACTTCACACTCTTCCCTTCAAAAACCCAGCCTTCTCTTTATTCGCAGCCTCTACCCCTAAATCCTGCTTAAGCCGCCATCTATAAATCGAATTACTTCATTTAGCAACCACACCCAGTTGTTTCTCTTCCTGGTTCAAATATTCCTGTTCGTTATCGGCTGTGGACCGTTTCTTGGCTTCCTTGGCATCCTCAATGCGCAGAGGCACGATCAACACGGCGAGCGCAATCCCTCCGATGGAAAAGGCTAAATACTGCAGGCTCAAACTCACAAATACCCACGGAATCCGTTTCTCTGGGGTGCCAATCACATAGTCATAAGGCTTTACGGTCTCCCAATGGGTATCCGCCCGTTCCCAGATGGGTTTGCCTTCGAAGTCCACGCTGTTGCTCAACCGCCGTGCAACTCCAGCAAACGGATCAAGGGAGGAGACGTAAATAAATCCCTTCTCGGTATAAATCTTTTCCAATTCTACAAGTTTTCCGGTAATCGCCGCCTTAGTATAGGTGCGTTCTATGCGAAGAATATCCTCTGGCACCACATTAACCGAACCCTCGTCCGTAATCACCGTATATAAACCATGATCCACAAGTTCGATGTTTTCTATCTTCACGTCCAGCAGCCGTACGGCAGCAACGGTCAATATCAATAGACTTAAACAGATTAAAATGATGCCCCCGGCGATTGATTCTCGGCTTACCATCGTTTGTTTTTTAATACTTGGTTTCTGAATCAATTTCTCCACACGCCCTTTTATTTTTCTGTCCTCTTAGTTTAACCACATTGCCTAGTGTACTATAATCTTTCAGAAAAACAAAAGGAGTGAAATAACCAATAAACCATGAAAAAGGGAGGTAATAAACCTCCCTTAGAGCTATTTTCGTGTGAACCCTGCCTACTTGCGCAGCCAACGGCTCACGGCAAATTTATTGGTTTCTCTGTTTAAATCAGCTAGGCTTGTGGTCAGGGGGATCTGTTTGGGGCAGGCTTGCACACAGTTTTGGGCATTGCCACAATCCGCGATCCCGCCCTCATCCAAAAGTGCAGCCAGGCGCTCATGTTTGTTCATCTCCCCGGTGGGATGGGCGTTAAAAAGCCTCACCTGAGAAATAGCAGCAGGACCGATAAACTTAGAGCGGGCATTGATCTGGGGACAGGCCTCCATGCAGCAACCGCACGTCATACATTTCGAGAGTTCATAAGCCCATTGGCGCTTCACTTCAGCCATCCGCGGCCCCGGACCCAAATCATAGGTTCCATCAATTGGAATCCAAGCCCGAACTTTCTTAAGGTTGTCAAACATGATCTGCCGATCCACCATGAGATCCCGGATGAGCGGGAACTTCGTCAACGGCTCCAAGACCACCGGCTGTTGCAACTGATCGATCAAGGCCGAACAGGCCTGGCGGGCCTGTCCGTTAATATTCATCGTACAAGCCCCGCAAACCTCCTCCAGACAATTGCACTCCCAAACGACGGGGCTCGTGACCTTGCCGTCGCTCGTGACCGGATACTTTTGAACCTCCATGAGACAGGAGATAACATTCATCTTGGGTCGATAAGGCAAACTGAATTCTTCCCAGCGGGAAGGTTTGTCTGGCCCATCCTGGCGGCGGATCTTTAAGCGAATCGTTTTACCTTCAGCCATTTCATTCCCTCCCCCTTATTTATCGACATCATACCGACGCGGGCGCGGCGGGATTAAGGATACATCCACTGGTTCATAGCTGAACCTTGGCCCTTCAGACGACCATTCCGCAAGCGTCGTCTTCAACCAATTGGCATCATCGCGTTCCGGGAAATCAGGCTTGTAATGCGAACCCCGGCTTTCATCCCGGCGCAAAGCTCCGAGCGTTATTACCCGCGCCAGTTCGAGCATGTTCCATAATTGGCGAGTGAACGGCGCAATTTGTGAACCCCAGACCACCGAATCGTTCACACCAATATTCTGCCAGCGTTGCATTAGTTCCTGCAGCTTCTTATCTGTTTCTGCCAACTTGTCATTATAACGCACGACTGTCACATTTTGGGTCATAATCTCACCGAGTTCCTTATGCAGAAGATAGGGATTTTCTGTTCCCCGCATGTTGAGAATCTTGGCCCACTTCGTTTCCTGGTGTTTCTTTTCCTTTTGGAACAACTGTTCATCCACACTCGGGGTCTTAAGTTTGTTCTTACTGATGTATTCCAATGACTTGGGTCCGGAAACCATCCCTGCATAAATAGCCGATACTAAGGAGTTCGCACCCAAACGGTTGCCTCCATGGTATTGATACTCACATTCCCCTGCGGCAAACAGTCCGGGGATATTTGTCATTTGATCATAATCCACCCAAAGCCCGCCCATGGAATAGTGCACAGCAGGGAAAATCCGCATCGGAACCTTTTTCGGATCGTCCCCGACGAACTTCTCATAGATTTCCAGAATTCCGCCTAGTTTTAATTCGAGTTCATCCGGATCCATATGGGAAAGATCCAGATAAACCATGTTCTCGCCATTTATCCCCAGACCCATATCAAAAACCACCTGGTAAATGGCGCGCGTAGCGATATCGCGGGGAACTAAGTTGCCATAGGCCGGAAACATTTCCTCCAGAAAATACCAGGGTTTCCCATCCTTGTAGGTCCAGATCCGTCCCCCTTCCCCGCGGGCCGATTCGGACATCAAACGGAGTTTATCTTCTCCCGGAATTGCCGTCGGATGGATCTGAATAAACTCGCCGTTGGCATAACGTACACCTTGCTGGTAGAGGGCTGAAGCTGCCGAACCCGTGTTGATCGTTGAGTTGGTGCTCTTACCAAAAATCATCCCATTCCCACCGACCGCAATGATCACCGCATCCGCTGCAAACGCTTCAATACTCATATCCCTCAGGTTTTGCGCGACAATTCCTTGACAACGGCCCTCATCGATAACCGCTGAGAGGAGTTCCCACTGCTCATATTTCTTGACTTTGCCTTCAACTTCATAGCGTCGGACTTGTTCGTCCAGCGCGTAGAGGAGCTGTTGTCCAGTCGTTGCTCCGGCATATGCCGTCCGATGACGCTTCGTTCCCCCAAAACGCCGAAAATCCAATAACCCTTCCGGTGTACGGTTAAACATGACACCCATACGATCCATTAAATGAATGATCCCAGGAGCGGCATCGCACATGTTCTTTGCAGGCGGTTGATTGGCTAAAAAGTCGCCACCGTATACGGTGTCATCAAAATGCTCCCAGGTGGAGTCACCTTCTCCTTTCGTGTTAACCGCCCCATTAATCCCGCCTTGAGCACAGACTGAGTGGGAACGCTTGACTGGAACCAAGGAAAATAATTCCACAGAGGAGCCTGCTTCAGCAATCTTAATGGTAGCCATTAGCCCTGCCAGGCCGCCTCCAACCACGATAACTTTGGCCATCTCAAATCTCCTTTCCCTTTCTTGCCTAACCTATCATAAAACCTATCTCAAAAAGGCGCTTAGATCACTCAGCCCGACAACCGTAATCACGATAAACAACAATGTGCAGACGTAAGACCAAATCTTTTGCGAGTGTGGCCCGACCGTCAGCCCCCAAGTAATGGCGAAGGCCCAGAGGCCATTGGCAAAGTGGAATACTGCAAAAATGATCCCCAAGGCATAGAACACTAAGCCCCACGGATTCGTCACAAGATGCTGGAGCGCTGCAAAACTCGCTTCGCCGACGCGCAGGGCCCACACATGGGTAATCACGAACACCACGGTATAGAGTCCGGATACTCTCTGAATGATGTAGAACCAATTGCGCGCATAGCGATACTTCAGCAGATTGCTTTGTCCGGTATAGACCACCCAGGTGCCATAAACCGCATGTACGGCAATGGGTATGAAAATGACAATAAGTTCAATGACAAATATCCCAGGGAAATTACGCATAGTGCCAATGACTTTGTCATACAGAGCAGCACCTCCCTGTGCTGACAGATTGAGAAAGAGATGAAACGTTAAAAAGACACCGATCGGCAACAACCCTAAAAGGGAATGAATACGCCGAATGAGAAAATGATAGGGGCTCTGAACTGAACTCAAAATAACCGCTCCTTCCTTTATCCTTGAAGTTGTCTGAGAGCACTCCCACATCACAAGCATGCAAAGAATATGCCATCTGCCAGCTTAACTTCCCGCTAATACGAAAGGTTCAGCCAGAGAGGATCTCCGCTCCAGTGGGATATATTTCTGTGAACGGAGTATTTATACTTTCTAGAACTCGCCCATACTCTAGTATAAAAACTTAGAAATCAACTAAAGACTTTGAGTTTATTGTACAATGTCGCCAGGGAAATATTCAGGACTTGGGCAGCCTTCTTCTTGCCCTCCACCGAATCCCCAAAGCGCTGCAGCGCGAGGCGGATCATCCGTTTCTCCATCTCTTCCAGCGAGACAAGTTCAGGCAGTTCCCGCCCTTCAGTGTGCATCGGTGCCTCGACAAAATTGAGCAGGTGCTTATGAGTGATGATATCCTCCTCGACCGTAACCATGGCGCGTTCAATCACATTCTGGAGTTCCCTAACATTGCCTGGCCAGTCATAATTGAGAAGAAGTTCCTCTGCTGGGGCCGTCAACCCATTGACCCGTTTGCCAAACTTGCGGCTGAACTTGCTAATCAAGGAATGCACATAGGCTGGGATATCTTCTTTGTGCTTGCGCAAAGGAGGCAGCTTTAGCTCCACAACGTTCAGGCGATAAAACAGATCTTCTCGAAACGTCCCTTGTTTCACCATTTCTCGCAAATTACGATTGGTCGCCGCGACCACGCGCACATCCACACGGATGGTCTGGGTTCCCCCAACCCGTTCGAACTCCATATCCTGCAGCACACGCAAGATCTTGGCCTGAAGGTGCAGATTCATATCCCCAATTTCATCCAAAAAAATCGTCCCGCTATGGGCCAATTCCATCTTGCCCAGTTTTGTCTTCAGTGCCCCCGTAAAGGCACCCTTTTCATGCCCAAAAAATTCGCTTTCCAAGAGAGTTTCCGGAATAGCTGCACAGTTGACCTTAACAAAAGGCTTGTCCCACCGCAGACTGGCACCATGAATTGCATGCGCAAATAATTCCTTGCCTGTCCCGCTTTCACCGGAAATCAGAACCGTAGAGTTGCTTTTTGCCGCTTTAGCCGCGAGATCCAGTGCTTTTTCGAATTCCGGATGGCTACCCAGGATATCATCAAAGCTATAGGCACTGGTGGTGATCTGATTGATCCGGGTCTTTAAGTCATCTATCACCTGGTTCGATGCCTGTAATTGCTCCATGAGCTTGTAGATATCAGTCAGCGGTTGGAAGACAACTACCCCTCCTGCCATTTTGCCATCCACTACAATGGGTGACGCATTGGACACCACTTCGACCTCGGTTCCTCCAACCCGCGACCGATGGGCAAAAATAGGCTCATGCGTGCGCATGGCTCGTGCCAGGGCGCCACTGGGGGAGGCTTCAAAAATATTTTGTCCGATACGGTCTTTGGCTGAAAGCCCCGTAACCCTGCTAAATGAAGGATTCACATAACGAATCGTCCCGTCGCCTGTGGCAAACTCTATCGCTTCCTGCACAGAGTTGAGGATAGCGTCCATCTCCCCTTTTAGCCGCTTCATCTCAGATAACTGCTCTTTTTCCTCAATCACATGCATCATGAGGTTGGCCCCCTCGGCTTCCATCACCGATGTCTGCCGAGCTTTACCCTGAGCAATTCGCCTTTGTACATCCGCATCCCCTGTCGCCTCAATAATCAGATCCAAATTGGGAAGCGCACAGAGTTCCTCAACCTCTAAACAAACTGGAACTGCATCACTTTTTGCCAGCAGCATTCCCGGAGCGCTTTGTGAACAATCACAAAGCATGGCGATTTCTACATGATCAATCGATTTCAATGTTTTATAGACCGAGGAGCCACCCTTTCCCCCACCAACAATTCCAATTCTTACAAGGCGCGTCACTTTCGCCCTCCTTTCTGGGCATAATCGGGGCAATGTTGTTCAATTATTAGAATATTCGTCACCAAATTAAGCATTCCTGCTCAATAGTATATATTTTTAGAAAGTTTTTTCCTTCAATTAGCAAAATACCTTCCAAATTTTCGAAGCATTCGCAGAATGTCTTCTGCTTGAAACTGAATTGGTCCCGGCTTTGGATCGGACAAAGGGCGCGAACCCGTCGTGCTAGGTGGAACGACAGCACGAACGAAAATCGTCGTTAGGGTAATCAGTATCAGCAACGGCAGGCTCCCCCGAACCCCTGGTAAAGTAAATATTGGGACAGCAAGAAAAACAATGGGAGCAAAGGGTTCGGAGGAATAGTCCGCATAGGTGGCTATACCAATAATCAAAGGAGCTTCAGGTGTGGTCGAAGTCAAAAATTCTGAGAAAACCTCTCTTTGCCGACTCTCGACTTTATTCGGAGCAGCAATCGCTTGAAGAAAATCCCTCAAATCCGCTATTGGAATCGTCACCCGTTTCAGGCCGCCTTCTGCATCCCCATACCTAAGTGGCACTCCCTCCAAGCCAAAGAGTTTCTGGGCCAATAAGAGAAATAGTTCTGCCCCAATGAGCACCCCACTGGCTGCGAAAACCTTGCTCGTCAGCAAGGGCTGTAGATAAAAAACAGTAGCACTTCCCGTCACCGAACTCACTGGAGCAAAGATAACCAAACCCAGGTTTAACGGTTCTTGGGTTAGGCCGGCTATTCGCTGTGACAACCCTGCTCCCCCTCCCTTTGGTTCGGGCCCACCCCGTTCTTCCTATAAAATATTCCTCATCGATAAATCCGTTCCTCTGAGCGGGTCAGCCTATGACAGGGCGCCGTTCCCTGCGCGCTTTGAGATAAGTGAGAACCCTATGGTCAGAGATATTCAAAATTTGTTGTTCGGGAATCCCTGCCTCCTCAACGAGTTCTAAAGCGAATCTGAATTCTCCGACCCGATCCCAAAAATGGGCATCACTCCCCAAAATAACTGGGCCACCATACTGCGCCATATAGCCCGCAAAACGGCGGCAGTTGTCCCAAGCCCCACGTTTCTGGGGGGAGAGCGAACTATTGTTGATTTCCACCGGAACATTTAAGTCCGCCGCTGCTTGGGCAATGCGCTCCAGATCCAGCTGGAACTCCGGGCGTCCCGGATGAACCATGATATCTACAAAGGGATTTTCCATGGCTTTGATATATGCCGCCGTATTCTGTTCCACTGTTCCTCCTGGATAGCAGTAGACATGAAGCCCGACTAAAACTACTTTCATCTTAGCCAAATAACGTAAGGGGACATCCAGTTCCCCTTCATGGCTGGTGATATTCGCTTCGACCCCAGTCAGTATTTTAACCCCATGGATCTCAGGGGGAAGCACAGCCAGATTGCCAAAATGATATAAATTCGGGGCACCCGGCATACTTGGGCCGTGATCCGTCATCCCCAATAGTTTTAATCCCCTTCTGGAAGCGGCAGAAGCATTTTCCGTAATCGTACTATAGGCATGCCCGCTGGCCACAGTATGTGTGTGCAGATCGACTAATATATCCAAGAATAAGACACCTCCGCTACTATTATACCTAAACTGAACTCATTAAAGCAAAAGATCGAAAATAATAAAGGCACCCTATTCCTAGGGCACCCTTGCTCCTAAACCTATTTTGCCGCAGGCACCTTGACCGTCGAGTCAACATTGAAGCGGAAATTTGCCTCAGTAGCCTGGTTGACCCCGCCCGCCGGATTGGGTTTGACTCTGACCTTGATTTGATGGAGCCCCGCGGCCGGATTTTTCCCTTGGGCATCCCCGAAGGCCTTAACCGCCCCAAATGTGACCTTAGCCGTTTCCCCCGGATTGATGGTGGTGAGATTGGCCAACTTCGTGACCTTTTGCAAGTCGTTGCCAACTAGGGTGAGTTCGAGTTCCACAGGAATATTTGTCATTTTCTGAGCAGTGGTATTTTGCACATTCACCATCACGTCAAACACCTTAGCTGGGATGATCTGGCTTCCCTTAAGGGTTACACTGCCATAAGTAACGTCTTTCGCCGGGCCAGCTGGGTTGATGCTTAAGCTCAACATTTTAACCTCCGGGATCACATTTTTGTTGACGCTAGCATAATGATTGTGCCAGAGGGACAGTGTGGCCACACCGATGAGCAAAACCAGAACAACACTCACTATGATCGTCAAGTGCCTGCGGTTAAGGGCAATTACCTTTGCCAAAATCATTCACCTCCATATAGATTAGGAACCTCCTAAAAAAATCTATGCATGTCTTCAAAGGACATGCATAGATTTGAAAAATTTATTGGGGACATTCCTCCGAGCCACTCGAGAGTTTTCTTAATGAGGAGGTGTGTCCCCTGACCTTTTTAAGTGCGTTTCCCTTCGCGTTCCTGGTACTTGCGCAAACGAATATCCTGTTCACAGGTCAGGCGAAACACGCGGGACATCTGTACCAAGCGTGAAGTTGTCCTTTCACCCAAATACTCTTCCATCTCCTGCAGGCTCAAATTGGTGGTGATCACCGTGGGGAGCTGTTCATTCAGTCGATAATTGATGATGGTGTAAAGGCGGTTGCGTGCCCATTCTGTATAGTTATGTGCCCCTAAGTCATCCAGGATCAAAATCGGAATACTCCGGGCCGTGTCCAATAAATCCAATTCTGTGGTTTCCCCTCGCCGGTCATACGTCCCCCTAAGCTCGTCCAGGAGATCAGGCACTATGAGAAACAGGACTTGACGCTCCTTTTCCGTCAGAGCATTGGCAATCGCGGCTGCCAAAAACGTTTTGCCCGAACCGACTGAACCCGTAAACAAAAGACCGAGGCCATACTGATTTGACAAACAACTCGCGACAAAGGACTGAGCGGCCGCCAACGCGCGTTGGGCATTCTCGCGATGCTCCGGCGGATCATAATAGCCGATGTCGAACTTTTCAAAGCGGCATTGGATCAGGCTACGAGCAATACGAGCGTGACGGAAACGGTTCTCTAGTTTCTTCTGATTCATGCAAGTACAGGGACGCGCAACTTCCCCATCAAAAATAATCCCCCGGTCTTGGCAGAACGAACAACGATACCGCTCAGGTTCAGGGGGAGAACTGCCGCCAGAAGACTTAGGCTGAGGGATTGACGTCTCCTCTAACAACTCCTTGATACTTTTCATAGTACTTCTCCTTATACACTATAGATAAAAATCTTTATATTTGTCCGGTTTACTCGGCGAGGGTTTCTTCGCCCGGCGTTTAGGCTTTGTTTCCTGCCGAGCTTGAAAATATTCATCATCGGCCTCAACCTCTGCCTGTGTGCGCAACCCTTTCTTATCCCATTCCCGTAAGATGGAATCCAAATAGCGGAAACTCCGAATCCCGGCGGCAACGCCGCGTCGCAGGGATTCAATAATCAATTCCTGAGAAAAATGAGAATCCAGCCAAGTCTGTAAATGCTCGCATTCAATGGCAGTCAACGGCCTCCCGAGTTCCTGTTCAAACGCAGCCACAAGCGGATCTATTGCAGAGCGCTGAAGATTATTGGCTAGCGGATCCGTTCGTCCAGGCGCTTGCTGCTGTTGTCCTTTTTGAAACGCATACTGTTTAACCCCTTCAATGGCCCATTGTTCAACTAACTTATCAATTAACCCAAGAATGCTGTAGGAATAGGACCACTTGTGTTCAGCCGCATTCCAGCTCTTATCAATGGAGAGCAAGCCTCTCTCAACCAGACGCCCAATCATCTCTTCAATGTCCTCTGTCGAAGCCTGCATATACTGCCCTAATTGAGCAACCTGAGGGTAGGGATTTTCCTCCATCCAGCTTTGTATATGGATTAAGAGCATCATTTCCTGCTCGGTCAACCCAATGGAAGCATAGTGTTTCAACAAATACTTGGGTACAGACACCGAACCTGAAAAGGAAAGAGCCTGTGTAAAGCTCCCGTAGATATCTATTTTATTCATGGCTCCACTCCTATAATGAGAAAAATAACCGTGTTTTGACCCATTTATTTTTGTAAGAATTTGCAACAAAGCCGGTTTGTTGTAAACTTTCAGACAGATTAAGTTTAAAAATGCAGATAAAGACAGAAATTACGCATAATGTTACCCATTTTATGGAAGGAATTCAGCGATCCAATCGCGTATTGTTAGATATGCCTAGAAAATTGGAGGTGGCTTTATGGCAAACCAGCAGGAGGAATTAGTCCATCTGATCGAAAGAA
>JAJZPA010000037.1 GCA_021811425.1 Bacillota bacterium
GCGCCGCGGTCTGGCTGCACGATGACTTTGCGAACCAATCCTTCAATCCGGCCTGGCGTCGGCTGGCGCATGGAGCGTACCGCAGCTTCCACACTATCGGCTAAACAAACGAGTGCTGATTCTTTATTCTGAGGTCTGGGCGAATCATAGCGAAATGCTTCTTCCGGAATATCTTCATTCCCCTCTTTGGCCTTGTGGTAAAAGAAGGTCACCAAAGAATCCCCGTGGTGCTGGGCAATGATGTCCATCATCGCTTCCGGAAGTTTCTGGTCCTTCGCCATTTCCAGCCCATCTTTCACATGGGAGGTGATAATGAGGGAACTCAGGGTGGGCGCAATTTTGTCATGAGGATTCTCTTGGGCGAACTGATTTTCAATAAAGAAATAAGGGCGTTTCAATTTGCCGATATCGTGATACATCGAACCGACCCGAACCAGGGTCGCATCCGCATGAATCGCTTCCGCTGCCGCTTCCGCCAAGTTTCCGACCAAAATACTATGATGGTAGGTTCCAGGGGCTTCCATCAACAAGCGTTTTAACAGGGGTCGATTGGGGTTGGAAAGCTCCAGCAGGCGAACGGCTGACGTGATCTCAAATCCGGCTTCGAACCAGTGCAAGGTGCCAACCGTCAGCACCGAAGATGCCAGGCCGTTCACAATCGCCAGGAGGATAGCGACGGCCCAATTGGCCAAATGCATTCCCGCCATGAGGGCAATCCCGCTGACAACCAAAACATTAACCGCTGAGACAAATAAACCGGAGCGCGCCAAATCCGAGCGCTGACTAAGACGGGAGACACTGTGCACTCCGGTTATCCCGCCAAAGAGAGCCACAAGGCCAACTTGCATCCCCGTCGAGCTGCCAAAACGCGGATCGGCAAGTACTCCCACAAATACAGCTAAAACCAAGGCCACCACAACAGAGAGTTGAGCATCCACCAAAATGGCCACCGTAGTCGTCGCCCAGGCCACAGGAATCAAAAATCCAGCCAGGGAATTGAATTCCGAACCAAGATTCAAGGCATTGATCCCTTTAGCGATCATCAAGACCAAAATCATTGTTAGCCCCAGGAGCACCAGTTTTCGAGTCGAACGGAAAACGTGCGGTCGATATTGGTAGGCAAAGGCTGTGATGGCCCCCATACCGACTAAAGTCAGCAGTAAGATCCCAGCCGTCATCTTCCAAGGGGAACGACTATCGACGAAGCCATAGGCTTCTAAAACTTGAAAAACCTTTTTGTCGGGAATCTCTCCTTGCCCAATAATTTTCTGTTTTGTTTTATAATGCTCGACGTAATTCTCGATTTTAACCTTATCTCGGGCCTCGCGCGCGGCTTTTTGGGAAGCCTCTTGGTCCTGAATCAAGGTCGGGCGGTTGATCTTCGCATCGACAAAGGCATTCAAAAAGACTTTCGTCTCATCTGACAAAGCCACCCGATTGATCTCATCCTTCATCCGATCCCGTAATGGAGCGACCTCCGCCTCCGCCTTGGCACCATAATCAAGGTTTCGCGCTCGTCCCAGAATGATTTCATTCGCTGACGTTTCCGCATCCCGCAATTCATCCGGCCTCGCCTTCACGAGCAGGGCCAGAACGCCGTCCGGAAGGCTGGTAAACGGGGAGGTCTGGCGCAGTTTATTGACTTTACCCCGTTCATCCAATCCGGAATTGATCGCATCATGCAGAGAAGAAAACGCGCGGCTAATGTCCGTGGCCAGAGACGAGACATACTCATCATCTGGTTTATACACCGGCGGTGCTGCCTTTTCGGCCGCATCTTGATCCAAGTGGTAGCGATCCATGTCCTTAATATCCAGATCCCAGGGGGCCGGAATGGTTTCCGGGCTCGGCTCTCCCAGCTTCAGGTGCACTTTCGTAACAAACAACCCTGAGGCGAGAAGAAACGAAAACAGCAAAAAGAACACCACCGCTGCAATACGCCGCCAAGTGGTGCTTGGCAAAAGTCTATCAAATACTTCAGGAACTCGAATTGCCCGTTTCAAACGGATCCTTCCTTCTGTCCGATTCTCTGGTCGCCCTCCCGCTCATAGGCTTGAATGATCTTCTGCACCAACGGATTGCGGACAACATCCGCTGCACCAAAATTATGGAAAACAATCTCTGGAATCCCCTTAAGAATCCGCTGGATTTCAACCAGCCCAGAATAATGCCCACGCGGCAAATCGACTTGAGTCACATCCCCGGTCACCACAGCCTGGGAGTTGAATCCCAGCCGCGTCAAGAACATTTTCATCTGCTCTGGTGTGGTATTCTGGGCTTCATCGAGGATGATAAAAGAATCATCCAAGGTTCGACCGCGCATGTAGGCCAGCGGGGCAATCTCAATCGTGCCCTTGTCAACATAGCGCTGGGCGGTCTCCACACCTAATAAATCATAGAGGGCATCGTAGAGCGGGCGCAAATACGGATCGATCTTCTCCTGCAAGTCACCCGGTAAAAAGCCAAGCTTTTCCCCTGCTTCCACGGCAGGGCGGGTGAGTACAATCCGATTGACTGTCTTCGAACGCAAAGCTTGGACAGCCATGACGACTGCGAGATACGTTTTCCCGGTGCCTGCGGGGCCGATCCCGAAAACAATCGCCTGCTTCTCGATCGCTTTTAGGTACTCAGCCTGCCCCAACGTCTTCGCTTTGATCGGCCGCCCCCGGTGGTTTGTCGCGATGACCCGAGCGAGGGTATCCGCCATGCCGCTTTCTTGCCCTTTCTCAACCTGGGAAATAATGTAGGAGACATCCGCAAGGGTCACAGTATGGCCCTGCCGAGACATCGCCAGCAATTCATTGACGGCAGCCTCTGTCTGGGCGACATCCTCCGGGTTACCGGAAATGATCATCTCTTCGCCTCGTACGACACATCTTCCGCCTAAGCGCTCCTCCAACAGTCGCAAATGGCTGTCTTCCAAACCTAACACATTCATCGCTTCGTTCGCGTCCTGCAAATAAAGCCTTGATTCCGTAAGCAACCTCTCCTCTATGGATTAGGATAAACGGCCAAGTCCTCATACGTTTCGACTTCGATGCGAACCCGCTCGACACCTGCCGTACTCGCAAGCACCCTGACCCTTTCTTCCACGGGGATGATACCGGGGGTCAACTTCCGCTGGATGTCTTGACGCGCCTCATTCTCTGCTGCTTGGCGAGCCTCTTCGGGAGTGCGTTCCAGGTGGACCTGTTCTAAGTCCTTATAGGTGATAGTAATAACTTCGACAGGGAAACGCCAATTCCTCCAAGCTAGCAACGGTGTGCTCCAGACTTCTTTGTCCACCAAAGGATATGGAGAGTCGGGTGTCGTTACCATTATGACACGGGACCCAAATTTTATACCGTACCCCTTGCTTTGCTGTCCTGTCGCCACAATCTTATCTTCTTGATGCGGCACTTTCGCCTCCGCACTATACCAAACCCGTCCGCGTACAAATCCTTTCGCCGCCGGGGCGTTCTGCGTCATTGGCGGCTGCGCTATGAGGATCTGCCCGGCTTTGACCATTTCCCCTTCATGCACTTGGGGCGTGCCTTGGATCACCATGATTTCTTTGACCAGCCCGTTTTTCGCTGCTACAAGATTCCCGGCCTCTGTATGGGCTTGAACCCGCTTTTTCTCCACGACTGTAATCTCAATGAGCGTGCCTTTGCGACCGACACCTACCCAAGCTGCATCCGGAAAATTATCCTGGATGCCGGTAGCAATTTGATTCAAATCCAGACTCCGATGCCAAACCCACGTCTTGAGCCCTAAGGTGTTCGCTTTCTGGAGAAGCTCGGCACTGTCAATCACTTTATTTCCGTTGACCGTGATGAACAGAACCAATTGCGAGAGCAGGCTCAGGCTGATGCCAATGATCGCCGCTCCTAAAATAAGCCCCTTGCGACGCCACCAGCGGCGCGCAATAAAGGGCCAACCATACTTGGCCATGATCTTGACCCGAGAATGGCTGAGACGAGCTGCCTGGCGCAGGCGCGGAAAATCCTGCAGGCTCACGATGGCCCTTAGCCCGTGCTCCGCTTTTTGGGTATGGTAAAGTATAATCCCATCTTTCAAAGCCTTGTTGAGAAAAAGAGCCGGATTTCCTCCCCAGGCGGAAAAGTAAATTCGGCCCTGCCAGAACGCCGAAAGCCGCTCAAACACGCTTTACTTCCCTCCCTAGCTTCTCATCTTCCCCTTGATAGGATAAGGAAATGAGTTCGCCCTCAATCAGAAGTTCAGTCGGGAGTACCGTTTTGAGAACCAGACCAGTACCGGTGAGCAACAGTTCTCCTGCGCTGGTCGCAAGGGTGATCGCTTCACCTGAAAAAGCCACAATTTCTTTATAATTTTCAATGACCACTTGTTGACGTCCTGTTATCGTAATCTTCGGCGCGTCCCCGACCACATCCGGCGGAAATTCCAAAACATCGTTCATCGTCTTTTGCAGTTTCTCAAACATAAACGTCCCTCCCCCAAACCTCAAGGTAGCCTCTGCGGCCTGTACCGATCTGCACCCCAGATGCTAAACCGACATCCTTTTTTAGATATTTATGAGGAAGAGGAACAAAATAGTCCAAGCCTTAGTAGCTTGGACATATTCTCATGCGCGCGCTGTAGCAGATAGCTTCATTTAGAAACGATGGATCGTCCATAAGATCGTTGTAGGCTGTAAAAACCCGGCTACATCCGCAACCGGGTTTTTACAGCCAAATGTAATCTTATGAACCGAGGAGTTCGCGCACAATCTGGTTAACCAGCCTGCCATCGGCTCTCCCCTTGGTTTTCGGCGTTAACGCCCCCATGACTTTGCCCAAATCTTTTGACCCTTGGGCACCCACATCAACAATCACTGCTTGCGCGATGTGCCTAATCTCCCCTTCGGAAAGCTGTTGAGGAAGGTAGTCCATTAAAATGGCAATTTCCTCTTCCAGACTTTTGACCACTTCGGGGCGGTTCGCTTTGGCGAACTCAACCATGGCATCACGGCGCATCTTGACTTCACGTGCTAAGACTTCGATGACTTGAGTGTCATTAAACTCCTGTCTTTTATCTATCTCAGCATTTTTAATGGCGGCCCTGGCCATTCGGATGACGGAAAGCTTTACCTTCCCCTCCCCTTTGGCCTTCATGGCAACCTTCATATCCTCAACTAGGCGATCCTTTAGGGACAATTGCGAGACACTCCTTACTTAAACTTGCGTTTGCGCGCGGCTTCGGATTTCTTTTTCTTCCGTACGCTAGGCTTTTCGTAATGCTCATGTTTGCGAACTTCAGACAAAACTCCCGAACGCTGACAAGTACGCTTGAACCGGCGGAGTGCGCTATCTAGGGATTCGTTTTTTCCGACTTTGATTTCGCTCATTCTTATCCCTCCCTCCACTGGATCGTAGGGTGCACTATTTGATTATACTGGATGAACTTGGGCGAGTCAAGTTATCCTCATATGTCCCAGATGTCCTGAATGCCCTATGTTCCGAGTGTCCTCAGACCCAGTTTTTCCCTCCCACCTGTTCCGACATGTACCGACATTTTCACCCAAGCTCACTTCTCAACGCTTTGCCCCCCAAAATGTGGAAATGCAAGTGCCCAACGACTTGGCCTCCGTCTGTCCCGGTATTCGTGACGACCCGATAGCCGGACTCAGCGATCCCGAATTGATGTGCAAGTTCTTTCGCGACGCTGAAAATCCGCCCGATGACTGCTTCGTCTTCCTCCATTATATTGTTGACACTGATTAGATGTTTCTTAGGAATCAGCAAAATATGCACTGGAGCCACGGGATTAATGTCCTTAAAGGCCACGATTAACTCATCTTCATAGATGATCTCACTGGGAATCTCCTTCTGAGCAATCTTACAAAACAGGCAGTTTGACATGCTTAAACCCCCTTAATACCTTAAGATTTGCTGACTCGGCCATCCTGTGCCATCCGATCCAGGCAACACTGGGCGGGACACCGGGGACGGTTCTTTGTGTCTCACTCGGTATCTCTGGTGCGACTGCAACGACTCTTGCGTCTTATGTCTTATGTCTTATGTCTTAGTTAGCCCCAGATGCTCTGCATTTAGGTTTACCCAAACCAGGCTGCCTACTTTCCAAGGTTCTTTCGCATCAGCAGTCGGCAAGCTAACCTCTAGGTAATTTCCGGTATGCCCAAAGGCCGTCCCAGCCTCGTCCACCGTTTCAATCAGGACATCTAATACCTGGCCGACGAAGTGGCGTTGATACCGTTTTCGGCTTTGGCGGGCGACTTCCAGCATCTCCCGCACCCGCTTCTGCTTCACCGCATTAGGAAGCTGCTCCGGATAGCCAGCCGCCGGTGTGCCTTCCCGCCGTGAGTAGGGGAAAACATGCATTCCCGCAAATTTACAGTCAGCCACGAAATCCAAGGCCTCTTGATGATCTTCTTCACTCTCTCCAGGAAAACCAACAATCACATCCGTGGTCACCGCGAGGCCCGGCAGCTTCTCCCGCAGGTTTTGCAGCAGTTCGGCGTAATCCGCCAAGGTGTACGGGCGCTTCATCCGTGCCAGCACCGTATCGCTTCCGCTTTGCAACGGGATATGAAGATGGCGGCAGACAACCCCGGATTCTTCAATAGCCTGAATCAGTCTGGGGGTGAACTCCATCGGCTCAATCGAACTTAAGCGGAGACGCTCTAATCCTTGTATCTGTACCAGTTCCCGCACCAAACCGGTAAGATCCCACTGCGAACCCAGATCCTGGCCATAGGCTCCCGTATGGATTCCCGTCAGTACAATTTCCTTATATCCTGCCTCAATGAGTTTGCGTGCTTCAGTCAGCGCATTTTCGGGTCTCCGACTACGCACCGGGCCGCGGGCATAAGGAATAATACAATACGTGCAGAACTGGTTGCACCCCTCCTCTATTTTGAGCGTTGCGCGAGTTCGTGTTTCCTCTTCGAGCAAGGGAAGCTCCTCGAAGTCCCTAGCTTCCCCAATCTGCTGTACCGCATTCTGAGGTTTCTGCGCCGCACGCGTGGTCTCAATGTACTCCAGGATCCGGTTTCTGTCCTGCGTCCCTAAAACCAAGTCCACGCCTTCGATGTTCAGAACCTCTCCCGGAGCCGTTTGGGCATAGCAGCCCATAACCACGATAAAGCTTTCCGGATTCGCCTTAATCATCCGCCGGATCACCTGCCGCGACTTGCTATCACCGGTATTGGTCACCGTACAGGTATTGACCACGACGACATCCGCAGGCTCACCCGAGTCCACAACCCGATACCCCTCCTGACGAAAAAGTTGGGCCACAGCTTCGCTCTCGGTTTGATTCACTTTGCATCCTAGCGTCACAAAAGTTACGGTTGGGGTTTGCATGGGTTATGCGCTCCTCGTTTCAGCTGAGATTTGATTTTTGAGACACCACGAACCGTCCCCTCTGTCTCACCCGCCCCCTCCGGCCTCTGGCCTCTGACCTCCGGCCTCTGCTACCCCAGGTCTCCCCAATGCGCCAGGGTTATGGTTAAAGCTGCGAGGGCTGCGGTTTCGGCTCGGAGAATCCGGGGGCCGAGGGAGACGCTTTGGGCCAAGAGATGTTCGGTGGCATACCTGACTTCCGAAAGGTCGAAGCCCCCTTCGGGGCCGATGAGGATAGCCATGGGCTTGTCTGAGACAAGCGTTGCCAGCGTTTGGCTCAACCCTTGGCTTTTTTCTTCTTCATAGGCAATCAACCACTGGGTGGTTTCGGGGAGAACGGATGCGATGTCTTCCCAATCCATGATCCCAAAGATATGTGGTTCGCGTACACGGTGAGATTGTTTCGCTGCTTCCCCAGCTATCTTTTGCCAGCGCTGCACCCGCTCCGAGGCTTTACTCCCTTCCAAACGCATGATGGATCGCTTCGCCCTGAGCGGAACAAAGCCAACCATGCCCAACTCAGTGCCCTTCTGAATGACCCATTCCAGCTTCTCCCCTTTGGAGAGCCCCGCCACAAGATAGACTTCGCTGCAGGCTTCGACATGGGGTTGGCGCTCCTCCAGCATGACGCAGGTTACACTGTTAGCCTCGATCTTCAGGATTTCTGCCAACCATTCTCTGCCACTATTATCAAAACCAAGGATCGCATCGCCCGGAGACAGGCGCAAAACGCGGACCAGATGCTCCCGCTCGGCACCTCGGAGCCAAAAGACATGATTCCCCAGCTCCGTCACTTTAAATCGGTGCAATGCTGTCCCACCCCGCAATCAAGAGTATCCAGCCAGAGTCTTCCCGGCGCTCCAGGATTTTAAACCCTGCCTGAATCAAGCCTTCTTCAACATCTACTGCCCGATTTTCAATGATACCTGAAGCAAGGAATACGCCTTTAGGGCGCAAAAGCCTTGGCAACTCAGGCAGAAGAGTCAAAATCACATCTGCGATGATGTTGGCAACCACCAGGTCGGCCCTGCCGTGAAGCACTGTTCCCAAATCCCCTTGCAGGATCTCCACCGCGTCCGAAACCCTGTTCACGTCGACATTCTCCTGAGCCACCCGCACTGCGACCGGATCCAGATCCACGGCTTTCACCCGGGCTCCTAGCTTCGCCGCCGCGATAGCCAAAATCCCCGAACCTGTGCCTAAATCAAACATCTCTATACCCGACTGGACGCGTTCCGCCAGGGCGTGCAAACAAAGCGTAGTTGTGGCATGGGTTCCTGTCCCAAAGGCCATCCCCGGATCAAGCTCCAAAACAACATCTCCGTCCGCTGGATTAGCCTCTTCCCAGATCGGTTTGATCAGGAACCGGCCAACATGAATCGGCTTAAAATAGGTCTTCCAGGCTGTGGCCCAATCTTCTTCTTTAACGGTGGCTCCCTTGACCTGGAGAACCCACTCTGGGAAACGTTCGAGAAGTTTTTGTAGCCCGGCTTCCAACTGGCTGAGCTTCGCTGGAAGCTCCTCCCCTTCCGCAAAATACCCGGTGACCACTGACTGCCCGGTCAGGGCGACTTCCCCGAAATCATGGTAGTCCCAAACACCGGATTCCACATAGCTTCGCAAAATTTCCGGATCTTCAATACTCACCCCAGGGCAACCCAGCTGATAAAAAAGATCGGCAACAGCCTCCTCTCCTTGCGAAGAAACCGTTACCGCCACTTCATGCCAGTCCATGCTTTGCGCCCCTTCATCCCATCGCGTCGCGAAGGTTTTCTTTCACCTTATCAAAAAAGGATTTCTTCCCCATCTGTTGTTGTTCTGATGCGGCTTCGCCGAACTCCCGCAGAAGATCTTTTTGCTTCTCAGTCAGCTTGGTCGGGGTCGCCACCACAACCCGCACATGCTGATCTCCGCGCCCGCTACCACGCCGATAGGGAATGCCGTGTCCCTTCAAGCGAAAGACGGTTGAGGTTTGCGTTCCTTCCGGGATCTTCATCTTAACCGCACCGTCCAAAGTCGGAACGTCGATTTCAGTACCGAGAGCCGCCTGCACGAAGGTAATCGGCACTTCGCAGAAAACATCGTTTCCTTCCCTGTCAAAAAACTTGTGCGGTTTAACATGAAGGACAATATACAGATCTCCCGGCGGCCCGCCTCGCGTACCAGCCTCACCATCGCCGTTGAGACGAAGGCTGAGGCTATCTTCGGAACCGACCGGAATATTAATTTTCAATGTCTTCACATGCCGCACCTTACCCTGACCATTACAGGTCTTGCAGGGGCTGGAGATGATCTTCCCTTCCCCATGGCATTGTGGACAGGTGCGTACGGTCTGGAATTGACCAAAAGGAGTGCGCTGAGCGGTCTTCACCTGGCCGGCGCCCCGACACTGAGGACAAGTGGTCGGATGCGTACCCGCTGCCGCTCCTGAACCTTGACAGTCCGAGCAGGATTCCATGCGTGGTATCTCGATCTCTTTTTCCGTGCCAAACGCCGCTTCTTCAAAAGTGAGCGTCATATCGTAACGGAGATCTGAACCTCTTTGCGGCCCGTTGCGGCGCTGACCGCCCCCGCCGCCGCCAAAAAACATATCGAAAATATCACCGAAGCCGCCACCCATATCGAATCCGCCACCAAATCCTCCGGCCTGGTTCGGATCCACACCAGCATGCCCAAACTGATCATAACGGGCCCGTTTGTCACCATCGCTTAATACATCGTAGGCCTCAGTTGCCTCTTTGAACTTTGCCTCTGCTTCCTTGTCCCCCGGGTTCACATCCGGATGGTGCTGGCGAGCCAATTTCCGGTAAGCCTGTTTAATTTCCGTCTCACTCGCAGTTTTGCCTACCCCGAGCACTTCATAATAATCTCGTTTCATGCTTTCACCCATCACTCCTACTTACCATCCGTCTCAAACGCAACCCATCCATATATTCTACTCACTTTTGCTTTAGAAGGCAATCATTTTAGAAGTCAGAGGCAGGAAATCAGAAGCAAAGTCTGAGGTTCGAGGTTCGAGATCCGATACTCGATGCTTGATGCCCGAGGCCAGAGGCCGGAGGTTAGCAGGTTCAGACTAGGCTTTGAATATTTAGGATGGCTCTACGAGGATTAACGGGGTCAGACCTTACCCTGATGCATCATTTTGTCCCCAAGGTCTAACCCCGTTTTCTCTTGCCCCAGACTTCCCCAGCCTCGAAGCTATTTATCCTTATCGACCTCGGTATACTCCGCATCAACCACATTATCATCTTTGGGACCGCCTGCCCCTGCACCAGCTCCAGCAGCTCCAGGATCCCCCGCTCCGGCTCCAGGCTGGGCGCCCGTTTGCTGGTACATCTTTTCAATGAAAGGATACAGCACTTTCGTCACGGCCTCGGACTTAGCCTTAATGTCCTCGACGTTGTCTCCAGCCGCTGCGGTCTTCAACTCTTCTAAGGCCTTCTTGACAGCATCAATCTCACTCGCATTGCCCTTGCCTTCAAAATCCTTGAGGGCCTTCTCGGTTTGGTAAACGAGGGAGTCAGCCTGGTTCTTGACGTCGATCGACTCTTTGTGCTTGCGATCCTCTTCAGCATGGGCCTCCGCGTCCTGCTTCATACGCTCGATCTCATCTTTAGATAGCCCGGTCGAAGAGGTGATCGTCACTTTCTGCTCGTTGCCCGTGGCCATATCTTTCGCAGAAACGTGGACAATCCCATTGGCATCAATATCGAATTTAACTTCGACTTGCGGGATGCCGCGCGGGGCAGGCGGGATGCCGCTCAATTGGAAACGGCCTAGGGTTTTATTATAAGTTGCCATTTCCCGTTCCCCTTGCAGTACATGGATATCCACTGAAGTTTGGTTGTCGGCAGCAGTCGAGAAAGTTTGAGACTTCGTCGTCGGAATCGTGGTGTTCCGGTCAATAATCCGAGTGAAGACCCCGCCCAAAGTTTCAATCCCTAAAGAAAGCGGTGTGACATCCACCAAAATGATGTCTTTCACTTCGCCACCCAGGACGCCCCCTTGAATCGCGGCACCGAGGGCCACGACTTCATCCGGATTCACTCCTTTATGCGGCTCTTTGCCGCTGATCTTGCGAATCGCTTCTTGAACGACCGGTACCCGGGTCGAACCGCCCACCAAGATCACTTGATGGATGTCGCTCCAGGAGAGCTTGGCATCTTGAAGCGCCTGGCGAGTCGGCCCCAGCGTTGCTTCAACGAGATCCGCTATGAGTTCTTCAAATTTAGCCCGGCTGATGTTCATATCCAAGTGCTGAGGGCCTTCCGCCGTCATCGTGATAAACGGCAAATTGACGTTCGTAGTTGTCACGCCGGAAAGCTCGATCTTCGCTTTTTCAGCGGCTTCTTTCAAACGCTGCAACGCCACTTTGTCTTTCGCCAAATCCACACCGGTACTCTTTTTAAATTCGACGACCATATAATCGATAATACGTTGGTCAAAATCGTCGCCGCCCAAGCGGTTGTTTCCACTCGTCGCTTTTACCTCGACCATCCCCTGGCTTAGTTCCAGTACTGAGACGTCAAAGGTTCCGCCACCTAAATCATAGACCAAGACCGTTTGATCTTCCTGCTTGTCAAGGCCATAGGCGAGAGCGGCTGCGGTCGGTTCGTTGATAATCCGCAAAACCTCCAGCCCGGCAATCGTCCCCGCATCTTTTGTCGCTTGACGCTGGGCATCTGTAAAGTAAGCCGGAACCGTGATGACTGCTTGAGTGACGGTCTGACCCAGGTAGGCCTCCGCATCCGTTTTTAACTTTTGCAGGATCATGGCTGAAATTTCCTGAGGAGAATAGCCTTTACCCTCAATCGTGACCTTATAATCTGAACCCATATGTCGTTTAATCGAGCTTACCGTGCGATCTGGATTCGATACGGCCTGGCGTTTAGCCACTTGGCCGGCTAGACGCTCCCCTGTTTTGGAGAAACCTACAACAGACGGGGTCGTGCGGTTTCCTTCCGCATTCGGAATAACGGTCGCCTCGCCGCCTTCCATGACCGCAACGCACGAAAATGTTGTTCCTAAATCAATCCCAATAATTTTACCCATGATTTTCATCCTCCTTAATACGCCCCATGTTTAGCCACGCTTAGCGTGAAACTTTCACCATGCTCGGGCGCAGCACTTTCTCTTTGAGATAATATCCTTTTTGTAGTTCCTCGACAACCGTGTTCTCCGGATGATCCTCCGCCTCGACCTGCAATACGGCTTCATGCAAGTTAGGGTCAAACGGCTGGCCTAAGGCCTCAATGGCCGTAAGGCCTTCCTTGGTCAGGACATTTTGCATTTGCCTTAGGATCAATTCCATCCCTTGAACAAAACCTGCGAAATCTGGATGACTTTGGCTCGCCGTCATGGCTCGCTCAAAGTTATCCAGAATCGGAAGCAGTGCTTCGATCAGGCGCTCAGCCGCATATTTGACCGTTTCCTCTTTTTCCTTCTGCGTGCGCTTACGGTAATTATCAAATTCCGCCTGTAAGCGCTGCAAATGGTCATAATGCGCTTTCGCCTGATTTTCAGACTCATTCAGCTTCGCTTCTAGCGCCAATACTTTTTCCTCCAGGGAGGCTTCCCCAGGAATCTCCTCCTCAAGGCGTTGTTCATCCAAAACATCATCCATGTCCTGTTCCGCGCCGACTCTACCCCAGCCTGCTTCCTCAGCAGAGGTCTCTGCCCTCTTTGCCACCATCCTGTCACCACCCTCATCTAAAATAAATTCCTCATAACCCAGCCCAGCCACATCGTCAGAGCGGCGTTCGCTTTGAAGTTCGCAGGAGTCGGTTTAGCATGCGCGTTGTATAATCCACAATGGCCATGGCCTTAGAATAATCCATGCGAGTCGGCCCTAAGATCCCCACCGCACCAACTACTTCTCCGCCTACGCGAAATGTCGCCGAAATTACGCTGCAATCTTTAAACTCAGCCAATTTATTTTCTCCACCGATAGTAACGGTTAATCCCTCTCTATCCATGGAGAGCAACTTTTTAAGGCGGCCATCTTCTTCAAACGCCTTGAACAGCGTCTTGACCTTTTCTAAATCGCGGAACTCCGGCTGGTTCAACATATTGAGTGCCCCACCCAAATAAACGTGTTCTTGCTCCTGATCCTGATCGTTCAGAATCGGTTCAAGCAGTTCAAGCGCACTATCCAATAGACTCCGTTGGCGGGTGAGTTCGCTGTAAATTTCATGGAGAAGCGTCCGTTTGACTTCATTCAGCGTGTACCCGTGCATTTTTCGATTGAGCACATCGGCAATCGTCTGCAGCTCTTCGGCTGCAACATCTTGGCCAATCTCAACAATATGATTTTCCACCGCCCCGTTTTCCTTGACCACGACCATGATGGCCTGACCCGGCTGGTACGGTAAAAAATGCATCCGACTGAAAGTCCCTTTCCCTTTCTGGGGACCGAGTACAACACTCGTCAAACTCGTGAGCTGAGATAAGAGCTTGCTGGTCTGAGTAATGACTTCCTGTATCTCATGGATCCGGTGCGTCGTCTCGCGCTCAATGAGCATCTTATCATCATCCCGAAGGGCTGGCGGTTCCATCAAAAAATCAACATAATACCGATACCCGGCATCAGAAGGAATCCGGCCCGCCGATGTGTGGGGCTGTTCGATAAGGCCAAGTTCCTCCAAATCGGACATCTCATTGCGGATCGTTGCCGGTGACACGCCCAGATCGAACTTGCGCGCAATCGTGCGCGAGCCGATGGGTTCTGCGGAACTGATGTAATCTTGAATAAGTGCACGCAGGATCTTCTTTTTACGTTCATCCATTTGCATTTATTCTCGCCATCCTTTCCTAAGCCTCTCCGGTTTCCGCTGTTGATGAGGTCGTTGTTAGCACTCTCAGTCGATGAGTGCTAACTCCTTTTGGCATCACATTACCACGCACGGAATTCTTTGTCAAGGGGAAAAAGGGGATGAATTTGCGAACCAAGAACCACGATTTTGCTCACTTACCATTCCCTGGTCTGAGACATCGATTAAGAGGAAACGGGGTAAGCCCTTAGGGCTGAAAAGCTGCACAGGGGTAGTCTGACCCCGTTTCCCTCTAACTATCCAACCTCCAACTCCTGGCCTCTGGCCTCAGACTTCTGAGTTCATAGGAACGCTTGCAGGATGGCGTTGGCAGTGAAGATGTAGCGGGGATTAAGACGCAGGCGATTTTCTTCTATAGAAAGAAGTTTCTGCTGCAGATAGGTTTCCAAAACGTCTCTATAAATATCCCTTAAATCCTGTCCGAATTCTTGTTTAAATTCCTCCAGGCTTACTCCTGCACTTAACCTTAAACCCAGCAGCAAACGCTCGGTCATGCGCTCACGTTCACTGAGATGTTCCACTTCCATAAGCGGAAGTTCTCCGTTTCGAAGGCGCTGGCCGTAAACGGCCAGATCCTCAGCATTTTTCCAGCGTACGCCCCCAAGGGTAGACACTGCACCCGGCCCCAGGCCAAGGTAATCTTTGCCCCGCCAAATCTCCAAATTATGGCGGCATTCCTTGCCCGGCAAAGCAAAATTCGAGACCTCATAGTGGCTATAGCCTGCTCGCACCAGGCATTCAACAGCCCACTGATACATATCCGCCTGCTCATCATCATCAGGAAGGTGTGGAAGGTGCGAGAATGTCTTCCCCTGTCCCGGTGAATAACGCGTGGCTAAGGGCGTCCCTGCCTCCAAGCTCAAAGCATAGAGAGACAGATGCTCCGGCCCCAGTCTGAGTGCCTCTTCAACACTTTCCTGCCAAGTCTTCCTGTCCTGACCCGGAAGTCCAAACATCAAATCCAGATTGAGATTATTAAAACCCTCCAGCCGGATGAGCCGCACCGCCTCCCGGATCGCCTCCGCGTTATGAATCCGTCCGATTTCTTTCAGCAACCGATCTGAAAACGACTGGGCCCCCAGGGAAATCCGGTTAATCCCATACTCACGCAGGATTCTCAACTTTTCCGGCGTGATCGTTCCTGGGTTCGCCTCCGAGGTGGCTTCGATGTCCTCAAAGCTAAAGACAAGCATTTTAAGCAGCCGTTCCAACCCTTCCGGCGCAAGAGCCGTCGGCGTACCCCCGCCGATAAAAAGAGAAGATACCCCGAACGGGGTATCTTGCTGCCGCAAGCGGATCTCTGCAGCGAGCCCCTCGAAGTAATCCTCAACGGGGCCACCCCCATGTACATCAGCCAACGGAACCGAATAAAAGGCGCAATAGGCACACTTCTGCAAACAAAACGGTACATGCACATAAAGTCCCGACATAAATATACTCCTTATCAATGTTCGAGGGTCGCTCTTCGTGGTTCGAACATCTGGGCTAAATTATCACTTGCTTACCCTACTGAAGGCTACATAGGTTTTCTGAGGACGTCTACAGAGCAAGGGATGTTCGCGAGCACCTAGGGAACCCCTTAGGCACATACAGCAGCCAAACTCTGCGAGAGGCGAGAGCTCCTGAGCAAGAGGTGACGCGCCGGATGCGCGGCGTCGCCAACTGAGCCATGGACGGCGAATTTGGCGATTTACCTCTTCTCCAGACCGAGCCTTGAGCAGCTAGTTTGGCCTGCATGAACCGGGGTGAGTCTGGTGCCGTAAATATCCCTGCCCCAACCTCCCTCAAGCCCCCCTACTCATCAATCTTGAGCACCGCCATAAAGGCGTCCTGCGGGATTTCGACGTTCCCGACCTGCTTCATACGCTTCTTTCCTTCTTTTTGCTTCTCCAGGAGCTTGCGTTTGCGGCTGATGTCCCCGCCGTAGCATTTCGCCAAGACATCCTTGCGCAAGGCGCGAACCGTTTCGCGGGCAATGATCCGCGTGCCAATGGCAGCCTGAATCGGCACTTCGAAGAGTTGTCTGGGAATAATCCCCCTCAGCTTCTCCACCAGCTTACGCCCCCGGAAATAGGCCTTATCCCGATGCAAAATGAAAGAAAGGGCATCCACCAGCTCATCGTTCAGATAAATATCCAGCTTCACCAAATCCGCTTCTTTATAATCAGCCAATTCATAATCTAAGGATGCATACCCCTTGGTCCGTGACTTCAGTTCGTCAAAATAATCATAGACGATTTCACTCAAAGGCAACTCATAGGTGAGGCTTACACGGTTCACCGACAGATACTCCATATTCAAATACGTCCCGCGCTTTTCCTGATTCAATTCCATGATGACTCCCACATAATCCGAAGGCACCATTACCGTCGCTTTGACTACCGGCTCTTGAATGGTTTCAATCTCCCCGGCCGGCGGCAGATTCGTAGGATTATCCACCGAAAGGATCTCTCCGGCAATCGTTTTAACCTTATAAACCACACTCGGTGCGGTCGTGATCAAATTCAAACGATATTCGCGTTCCAGCCGCTCCTGAATGATTTCCATATGCAAAAGCCCCAGGAAACCGCAGCGAAAACCAAATCCCAAAGCTACGGACGTTTCCGGTTCAAACACCAAGCTGGCATCATTCAAATGAAGCTTCTCCAAGGCATCTTTCAGTTCCCCATAATCCGAGGCATCCACCGGATAGAGGCCGCAAAAGACCATCGGTGTCGCTTTCCGATAGCCCGGGAGCGGAAAGTGCGCCGGGTTTTCCGCATCGGTAACCGTATCCCCAACTTGGGTATCTTTCACATTCTTAATGCTGGCCGCCAAAAATCCGACCTGCCCCGCCTTAAGTTCATCGACCATGCGCATGGAGGGCATAAACACCCCGACCTCGGTCACCTCAAAGACCTTATGGGTCGCCATCATGCTGATCCTCGTGCCCTTAGCCACCCGACCCTCCATCACCCGGATATAGGATATGGCTCCTTTATAGGCATCAAAATGGGAATCGAAAATGAGGGCTTTCAGTGGGGCCTTATCATCCCCCTGGGGCGGCGGGATCTTCGCCACGATCGCCTCAAGAATTTCCTCCACCCCAACGCCGGTTTTAGCGGACGCCAAAATCGCCCCACTGGCATCGAGACCGATCACATCTTCAATTTCCTGCTTCACCCGTTCTGGTTCGGCACTGGGAAGATCGATCTTATTAATAATCGGCAAGATCTCTAGATTATTTTCTAACGCCAAGTAGACATTGGCCATAGTTTGGGCCTCAATCCCTTGGGCCGCATCCACCACCAAAAGGGCACCCTCGCAAGCTGCTAAGCTCCGCGATACTTCGTAGGTAAAATCCACATGACCAGGGGTGTCTATCAGGTTTAATTCATACACCTGACCATCCTTGGCTTTATATTGAAGACGAACTGCTTGGAGCTTGATCGTGATCCCGCGTTCCTTTTCCAAATCCATCGTATCGAGGATTTGATCTTCCATTTCCCGGGCCGACAAAGCCCCCGTGTACTCGATCAACCGATCAGCCAAGGTCGATTTGCCATGATCGATGTGGGCGATGATAGAAAAATTACGAATATTACGTGAGGCTTCTGCCACGATCGTTTCCCTCATTTCACTGCTTGCTCTGAACCGTAATTATATCAGATCCGGAGGAGCCCCTGCAACAGCAGCCGAAACATTAGGGAACACCAGGAAACATTAGGAAATAAGGGCGGGCGCTACTCATCAACAGAACTACCCATCTTTATGCCAAGAGTTTGCATATGGCGCAGTAAAGTGGCATGGCTGATACCAAGCATCTTAGCGGCTTGACGTATGCTCGTGCTCCCTTGCAGGGCATTGCTGATGGCAACTCTTTCTGCTACATCTAACTGGGCCTGCAAAGTGAGAACGGGTTTGCGTGCTTCCAAAGGAAGGTACTCTCGTATGTGTTCCAGAGTTATCCACTCCTCGGCAACAGATACACAGAGCCCTTCGACAAGATTACGCAGCTCACGTACATTACCAGGATAATCGTGGTTCAGGAACAGAGCATAGGCTTCTGAAGTAAACCGTCGGCTAATCTGATATTCCATGCAGACCTGGCTGAGGAAATACGTCACCAAAGGCAGAATGTCCTTGCGGCGCTCGCGCAAAGGCGGAACATATACATATGCGACATTGAGCCGATAATATAAGTCCTCCCGAAAAAGATGGTGCTGCACCATCGCGTGCAAATTCTTATTTGTGCTGGCTATAATCCGAACATCAATCGTCTTAGACCAACTACCTCCCACCCTGCGGATTTCGCGATCACTCAAAACCCGAAGTAGTTTAACTTGCATGAATGGGGAAAGTTCTCCCACCTCATCCAGCAATAACGTCCCTTTGTCGGCTAATTCAAACAAGCCTGGGTTTCCTTCATTTTTGGCACCTGTAAAGGCACCTTTTTCATACCCGAAGAGTTCTGATTCTAAAAGGGTTTCAGGAATCGCACCACAGTTAATCTTGATGAAAGGAGCCTGCGAACGCGGGCTGTGCTCGTGAATCCAGTTTGCAACCACTTCCTTACCCACACCTGTTTCGCCCTCGATCAGAACTGTTGATGGGAATCTTGCAATTCGTTCGCTACGTTCAAGTAAAGTAGCAAATGCCGAACCTTCACTCACGATGGGCTGATTCATACTGCTAGCCTCCCAGTTCTTGAATATGAAACCGTGAATGGTTCATATATCCGTCGTCTGGTTCATTGTTGGAATTTATAATTTCTTGATTGCTGCCAACTATCATTAAGATATTGAAGCTCAATTTTAATTCTATAGCACTTACGGATAATATGGTTCTATTATAAACCAGTTGATTAGGAACTGTACACCGGGAGCATACCCATTTTGAATTAAAAGGGTTATTTGTCTATGGCAAACGGACTGGTGTCTTGGTATGGATATTGCATAAGTTCTTAACGCAATAGGACAAATGGTAAATATTCATACCCAAATTTCCGAACAGGTTTATACAAAATCCTCCTGAAAGAAAGTGAGCAGTGGTCACCATGCAAACGCTTGACTGGAAAAATCATATTAGCCAGATCCTTAGAGAAAGACAGATCCACACGGTGCGGGTTAGCCTACACGATCCTTCGAATATTCAACGTTCGCGCTATGTCCCGGTTCGTTACTTCTTAAATCAAGTGATGCAGGGCTCCATATCCTTTCCAAGCGCCTTATTCTCTTTAGACAGTTCTGCTGAACTGGTTCCTGAAGCTGGAGATGGACATGAGGGCGGTTATCCCAGCTGGATACTAAAACCAGACCTGGGGACTTTCGGGATTTTACCTCACGTACCAGGGATAGCTCGTGTCATTGCCGATATCTATCGTCCAGATGGCACTCCCGTCAGGAGCTCTCCGCGTCATGTATTGCGAAGCGTCATAGAGGACTTCGAACAGGCAGGGTACAGAATCTATGGTGCCTTTGAGTATGAGTTCTACGTTTTTAACCAAAGTGCTCAAGGACTAGAGCCTGTATGGCAGGGACTCCAATGCTTTTCTGAAGTAAAGCAAGCCACTGTGGAAGACATTATTTCTTCGGTGATATTTGGCTTGAACGAGATGGGAGCTGGCCCGGAGGTCGCCAACACGGAATACGGTTCAGGACAGTTCGAAGTGACCAATTCACCATTTTGGGGTTTGGAGATCGCCGATATGGCATTTTACTATCGCTCGACGATCAAGGAAATTCTCCATAATAAAGGCTACACGGCCACTTTTATGAGTAAGCCAGTCGCTGCAACCAGCGGTAGTGGCGCACATGTGCATCACTCCTTGTTCAATACCGATGGCGTAAATCTATTTTATGATCCCGAAGCTCCAGACGGATTGTCTCAGCTTTGCCGCTGGTTCATCGGAGGCCAAATGCACCATGCCAGGGCTCTCTGTGCTTTGAGCAACCCTACAGTGAATAGTTACAAACGGCTGCGTCCCTACACTTTTGCTCCAACGACCATCACTTGGGGTCATGAACACCGGGGAGCAATGATTCGAGTACCACAACATCGCCATGAGCACACACGTTTAGAAAACCGTCTGCCTGGCTCAGACACCAATCCCTACATTACCCTTGCGGCTATGTTGGCCGCCGGATTAGACGGAATTCGAAATCACCTGGAGCCCCCACCGCCCTTGACTAATCAGGATGCCTATGCACCCGGTTTTCCCCTGCTCCCTCGCTCTCTTCCAGAAGCCTTATTGGCCTTAGAGGAGGACGAGTGGTTTATGGGGACCCTTGGAGAGGAGTTTATCCGGCACTATCTTACGGTTCGGCGGCATGAGTGGGCTAGATTTGAGTCAGCAGTGACCGATTGGGAGTTGACAGAGTACTTGGGATTATATTAAGAAGCAAAGAGCCCGCTAATGATACCGTCAAGTCAAACCAGCAAGACAAGGAGGTGAAGATCAAAGGATAGCCTGACTGAACGGTCACGGCTTCATATACATTCTTCAACAGTACTTCGACAACAAAAACGAAAGAAAACAGGTAAGTAGGTAAATAGGTGAATAGGTGAATAGGTGAATAGGTGAATAGGTGAATTTCAGAGGAAGGAAGCGACACATATGTACAGAGTACCGCGAAGCCAACTGGTCTACGCTATGTCTGCTTCTAATCCACCGGTGTTACGGGTGGAAGCTGGAGCCAGCGTGGTGTTCGAAACCAGTGACTGTTTCGAAAACCAAATTCTATCTCAGACCACTGAATTTCAAGCCCTGGATTGGAACCGGATCAATCCGGCTACAGGCCCTGTTTACATTGAGGGAACCGAACCCGGGGATATTTTAGTGCTACACATCGATCGGATTAAAGTCGCTGACCGCGGGGTGATGCTGACCGGACCAAACTTGGGCGTTTTAGGGGATCGCCTAACGGAAAATTCAATCCAAATCCTAGATATCCATGACGAGCAAGCCCAATTTGCCGATAAATTTTCGTTTCCGATAAATCCCATGATCGGAGTAATTGGTACAGCTCCTGCTGGAGAAGCTGTGGCCTGCGGAACTCCAGGACAACATGGCGGCAACATGGACTGCAAAGTCATTCGGGAGGGCAGTACGCTTTATCTGCCTGTGAATGTACCTGGAGCCTTACTGGCGCTCGGGGATCTGCACGCGGTAATGGGCGACGGTGAGGTTTCTGTTTGTGGGCTCGAAGTTCCTGGAGAAGTTACCGTGACTATCACTGTTAAGAAGCAAAGCACTTTGCCTTTGCCGCTGGTGAAGTCTTCGGATGCGCTTTATACGATCGCATCCGAAAAGACACTTGATGAAGCGGCCAACTCTGCGACGCGTCAAATGGTTCACCTATTAACTACGCTGGGTGGACTGAAACCATATGAGGCTCTCAATCTCCTCAGTTTAGCAGGAAATTTACAGATTTGCCAAGTTGTCGATCCTTTGAAAACAGTACGAATGGAGTTGGCCTTGACCTATGTTCAGCATCTAGGCATTATAATTTAGAGCAAAACAAGGAGGGTTTGTAGTATGTCTGTTGAACAGTTTGGTTACAAACAAGAGCTAAAAAGAGCCTTAACTTTTTGGGACCTTGTGATTTACGGGATGATCTTCATGGTTCCTATCGCCCCGTTCGGAGTATACGGTTATGTTTGGGATAGCTCGAAAGGCATGGTTGCCTTGGCCTATATCATCCATGGACATTGCT
>JAJZPA010000038.1 GCA_021811425.1 Bacillota bacterium
GCTGCTGGATTACGGGAGCAAGGTCTGACCCCGATTTGACCACAGATTTCATCCAGTCGCACTAGGAGCCCCGAAGTTCCGCTCTCCGACTCCTGACTCCTGACTCCTGACTCCTGACTCCTGACTTCCGACTCCTGACTCCCGACTTCCGACTCCTGACTCCTACTTATCCTTAAAGCTGGGCTTGCGTTTTTCCAGGAAAGCGCCCAAGCCTTCTCGGCGATCATCGCTGGTAAAAGCCGTCACGAAGTTTTGGATTTCCAACGTCAAGGCCGAATGAAGATCCATATTTATCCCCGTATTGATAGCCTCTTTGGCCATCTTCAGCGCCACCGCCGGCTTAGAAGCGAGTTTGAGGGCCAACTTTCGCGCCTCGTCCATCAGGTCGGCGGCCGGAACCACCCGGTGAACCAGCCCGAGCTTTTCCGCCGTCCCTGCCTCGATAATCTCCCCGAGCAAGACCAACTCCTTGGCCCTGGCCACCCCGATCAGGCGGGAAAGGCGTTGCGTTCCGCCCGCTCCCGGAATGATCCCTAAATTGATTTCCGGTTGGCCGAATTTTGCCGTATCTGCAGCTAAACGAAAATCGCAGGCTAAGATCAGCTCTGTCCCCCCACCCAGAGCTAAACCATTGACGGCGGCAATCACCGGTTTACCGAGATTTTCGATGCGTTCATAGGCCCCGCGGGTTATTTGGCAAAAGTCATACGCGTCCACCGGAGTGAGATTCACCATTTCCGTAATATCAGCCCCGGCAGCAAAGGCCTTTTCTCCAGCTCCGGTGATGATCACCACTTTAAGCGCAACATCTGCCTCTATTTCTTGGACAGCTTCGTTGAGTTCCCGGAGGATCCGACTGTTGAGAGGGTTCATGGGCGGGCGGTTCAGTGTAATCGTGGCAATTCCGTTGTCCTTCGTTAACTGAATGAGCTCATAAGGCATAGGCTCTCCTCCTTGAATAGTTAAATTGGTTTCTATTCCAGCCCCAGAATCTTGGCCGCATTTCCGCCGAGAATTTTATCCGCGCCTCCGGGCGGCAGGCTGAACTTAGCTATGGCCTCCATGTTGCGGCGAATCCAAGGTGCCCCCGGCCAGTCGCTGCCAAAGATGATCTTGTCCGTGTTGCGAGCAAATTCCGGGAAATAGTCGAGCAGCTTACCCGGTGGCAAACCGGCAATTTCCATATAGACATTAGGATGAAGTTTGGAGAGGAAAAAAGCCCGATCGTACCAGAATCCTCTGCCGGAATGCGCCATGACAATTTTAAGGTTGGGAAAATCAACCGCCACATCATCCAGGTGCAATGGATCTCCGTATTTGAGCCGGGAACCGCGGAAAACGGAAGAGCCGGTATGAATCAGGACAGGAACCCCTAAATCCTCCGCCACCCGGTACAGCGGGTAGATGCGGGGATCATTGAGGTAGTAGTGCTGATAGGTTGGATAGAGTTTGAGACCGCGAAACCCTTCATTCTCTACCAGACGCTGCAATTCCTCACCCGGCCTCGTATAAATGTGGGGATTCACATCGCAAAAAGATATAAGACGGGGACGACCCCGGCAGAAATCCCGCACCTGCTCGTTGGTACAGACCCCGGTCGTAATGTGGCTTAACTCTGCCAGAACACAGGCATAGTCCACTCCTTCGCTGCTCAGGAATTCCTCAAAAGCCCCCGGATCGTGATAGCGTTCTATATACTTCTCATACCCATCCGGATGGGCCAGCTTCATCCATTCCGTGACCCATGGGTGATGAAACGTGTAAACACCGAGATGGACATGAAAGTCAATCCGTGGTGTTTTGGACGATGGTTCCCTGAATTCAGACATCACCCTCATCTCCTCCTCAACCGAAACGAATCCAACACTCTGAAATAATAACCCAGACCTTTTCCTAAGGAACAATCACAGAGCGAAAACCCTGGCCGGAGCGCAGGAAGTCAAAACCCTCGTTGATCTGATCGAGAGAGAACCGTCGGGAAACCATCGCTTCGACTTGAAGTTTTCCGGTCCGAACCAATTCAATAACCTTGGGATATTCCGCCAACGGACAACCCAAAGAGCCTACGACCTCCATCTCCCGGTACATTACCCGGCTCGCATTCAAGGTCATCGTGTGTTCGGTATAGCCAACGATCACAAAACGTCCTCCGTTGCGGACACTGTTAAACGCAATCTCCATCGTCTTAGGATTACCGATGCATTCAAAGGCAATGGCTGCCCCCCCGCCGGTGAATTTACGGATCGCTTTCGCCACATCCGGGATTTCGCCGGGATTAAACGTGGCGATGGCTCCTAACTCTTTGGCCTTGTTCAGTTTGATCTCCATCATATCCACAGCGATCACCGAAGCCCCTGCGGCATTGGCCACCTGCACCAGATTCAGGCCCACTCCGCCACACCCGTACACAACAACCGTGTCACCCGGTTTGACCTTTCCTCTGTTCTTGACCGCGTGGAAAGGCGTGGTCATGGCGTCCGCAATGATGGCTCCCTCGATCAGAGGAATTTCTTCTGGGAGGTGAAAGACATTGCTTGCCGGTGCTTTAATGTACTCCGCATATCCACCATCCACATCGTTGCCAGGCATCACCATATGGGTGCAGATATTCCCACGGCCCTCTCGGCAGTTATCACAGATGCCGCAGGCCATGACTGCAGGCAAGAGAACCCTGTCACCGACCTTAAATTGGCTGACACCTGGAGCCACTTCAGTCACCGTCCCCGAAACCTCGTGACCCAAGATGAGGGGCGGCTTTTTGAAGGTAGGAACGCCATGATCGATATAGTGTAGATCCGTGTGACAAAGCCCGCAGGCAGCGACTTTAACCAGGATTTCCCCGTTTCCTATTTGTGGCGTAGGCACTTCTTCAACTTTGAGCGCTTGACCGGATCCATAAAATACCGCTGCTTTCATGAAAGGGCACCTCTCCTTCTGTTAAAGAATATCACTTTTTGTTTCCGAATATCAACGATCCCGCTGGGCGTAATGCGTACATACGGCAAGCCCGTGAAAGACAAGAAGCCCAAGCCGAAGAGAGGATCGTCCCAGGGGCAGCCTTTGTCCCGAAGATAGGTGTTCAGGCGCGTCCAGGCTTCCGCCGTTTCGCGCAAGCCTGAACTTGAGAGGATACCCCCGATAGTCAGAGGAACTTCTCCGATGATCCTACCGCCGTCCACGATGACGGCACCGCCACCCATTTCCAACATACGGTTGGCTGCTAAGGCCATTTTATCATCACTCGCTCCGACCACCATCGGCATGTGGGTTTCATGGGCGATACTGCTGGCATAACCGCCAATCCTGGCTCCCAATCCACTGAGGAGTCCTGTCGTCCACGCTTGCTCGGTCTCTGACCAAAGGCTGATTTTCATTACTTCCGGATGGCCGGAAATCTCAAGATGACCGTCCACAACCGGTAAATCAAGTGTACGCTCCTGGGTAATCGTCTTGTTGACCATGTGAATGCAAGGAACCTGAACACGGTCTGTCGCTTCGATTTCCAGGACAAAATCCCCGGCTTTGACCGGTCGATTGGGCACCCTCCCAGGCCTCCAGTCCGCGAGCATCGTCCGGGGGAAAGGCGGAATACCGACCCAAAGTTTCCCATCCCGGGCTACGGTCTGTCCGCCGACCCATACCCGTTGGGGCAGCGGCTTGCTGATATCCGGAACCAAAAGCATGTCAGCCAGCCGCCCCGGTGCTATCCCGCCGATTTCCTGATCGAGCCCCAGATAGGTCGCCGGATTGATAGTCACCATTTGGATCGCTTTGAGCGGCGAAATTCCCAATTCCACCGCGTAAGACACCAGATAATTCATGTAGCCATGTTGGAGCAGATCCTGGGGGCTGAACCAATCCGGTGTGAGCATAACTCTGCTCGTGTCTAAACCGGGATTTTCCGTAATGAGACGGGACAACAATTCCAGATCCGCACGGATCGAGCCATGCCTTAATGCCACATACAAACCCAGACGCAGCCGATGCAGGGCTTCCTCCGCCGTAATGCTTTCATGGCAGGAAGAAAAACCGCCAGCCGTCAGGGCGTTCAGCTTATCATAGGAGCAACCCGCCATATGCCCTTCGATCCGTTTCCCTCCTGCTTTCGCCGACACAAGTTTGGCCAAAAGCTCCTTGTCGGTGTCAGGAACCGTCAACCTGCCCCAGGCAGTCACTTCACTCACCGCCAAGACGCGAGGTTGGGCCATAAACTGTTCAACGAGCGCCGGCGAAAACATCTCTTGCCCCTCAAATTCAGACAGCGGAGGGCAGGTTGCCGGAGCGGCAAAATAGTAGTGAAACGGGATAGAGCGGGTCGCTTCCAACATGCGTTCGAACCCTGTCGTTCCTAAAGCGCCCGCGATATCATGGGTATCTGTCAGCATCGCCGTCGTACCGGTCGGTAAAATTTCCCGGGCCAATACCAGCGGATTGACAATGATGTCGGCATGCCCGTGGACGTCGATTAGTCCTGGCAACAAGTACATGCCTTCTCCGTCAATGACTTCCGTGTTCTCCCCAGCCCGTGCCTCAGGCCCGACATAAGCTATCCTTCCCCGCCATACCGCCACTGCTTGCCCTTCTAATAGTTCACCGGAATAAACGTTGACCAGACGGATATTGTGCACAAGGAGTTCAGGCTGGATTCTACCTAGCGCCACCTGTATGAGGCCGGCCCTGGTTTCCAACAAAGGTATTCACCCCTTTCTACCACGAATGGGTAATCGCCTCCGAACCGCAAGCAATCTGGCAGGGCAGGCGTACCAGTCGCCCCGATACCGGCTTACAGGCCGCGCAGATTTGCTTGAGTTTGTTGCGTTCCCTTGCCCTAACCGTTGCAACCTCCTCATCCCAATCATCGAATTCAATCTCAAAAACCTGACCCGGGCAACCATCTAAACACCCGTGTTCTGCGCATAGGGAACATTTGTCCGTATCAATGCTGATATAGTACTCCCCTGATCCATCCTTATAGCCATGGTTGGCAATCATCTCTCCACCTGCTTTCTTCGTCTTAGCGAAGCCATAAATGAAAAACAACGGTTGGCTATCTGCCTGCTATTTTACCCTTGTTGCTCTTTTCAGCCAAGGCCTTCGCGAAGAGAGCCCCACCCAAGGCACCGGCAATCTGCGTGTCATAGTTGGGTTTTAAAGCCTCTATCCCTAAAATCCTTTCAATCCGTTTGACAACTCCGGAGTTTTTGGCTATTCCACCGGTAATGGCAAAATCTTTCTCCATGCCATTTCGTTCGAGCAAACTCACAACCCGGCTCGCCATCGCCGAGCAGTACGCCGCCAAAACCTTTTCCTTTGACCAACCGGCCCGCAGCAAGCCGGTGGCTTCCGTTTTGGCAAAGACAACGCAGGTACTGGATACCGGGGCTGGTTCTTCCTCTACACTCAAGGACATATCCCCAACTTCCTCGATCGGCACCGCCAACAGGTTAGCAAACACCTCCATGCCTCGTCCGGTTCCGGCTGCACACTTGTCGTTCATGAGGAAGGAAGTCACTTTACCTCTCTCATCACAGTGAATCGCCTTGCAATCCTGTCCACCCATGTCCAAAAGGGTCCGTACGGTCGGTCCGTACATGAAGTTGGCTCCACGGGCATGACAGGCAATTTCCGTGACCGCTTTGTTGGCAAAGGGGACATTCACCCGGCCATATCCGGTTCCGACCGTGAAGCTAATATCCTCCAACGCCAGCCCTGTGCCTTCCATGGCCCAATTGATGGCGTCGATAGCCGAGCTCGGGCTGTCAGAACCCGTGCGCATGTTGGAGAAGGCATAGAGCTGCCCGTCGACCATAATCACCGCTTGGGAACTGGTCGAGCCCACATCCACACCTGCAGTAACCATACTCCCTCTCCAATCCGGGATATCCGGGTTCTTCCAGTTGTATTCCTTCCATCTCCAGTATTCTTTCGTCTCATTCTCACTCACTAGGTTTAACCTCCTTCGCGATTCGATGTTTGCGATTCAATGTTTGCGATTCGATGCTCGCTATCCGCACCTCTAACCTCTAACCTCTAACCTCTAACCTCTAACCTCTAACCTCTAACCTCTAACCTCTAACCTCTAACCCCTAACCTCTAACCTTCGGCCTCCGACTTCCGACTTCCAAATCTCAATTCCTACGCTATTTCCATCGCATAGAGAGCCGCCCCCAGGGCACTGACATAATCCGGGTCTTCCGGAACCTTAATCTCTTTTTGCAAATCATCTTTGAGAGACTGGACCAGGCCCCTATTGCGACCAGGTCCACCGATAAGCGCCAAGTCATCGAGCAGACCAACCCGGCGAACCATAGAACTTACCCGGTTGGACACCCCGTCGTGCACGGCACGGGCAATGTCCTCTTTCGGGGTCTTTTGATGAATGAGGGATACCACCTCGGATTCCGCAAAGACCACACACTGGGCATTCATCGGAACTTCTTTAGTATATTTCATGGACAGGGGACCCATCTCTTCCGGGGCCGTCTGCAGCGCACGGGCCATTGATTCGACAAAAGAGCCCGCTCCGGCAGCGCATTTTTCATTGCTGGCAAAATCAGCAATTTTTCCATCGGCTGTTAGTTTAATCGCCCGGCCTTCCTCGGCCCCAAGATCAATGATGGTATTCACCGTGGGCACGAAATAGCGCGCTCCCTTGGCCGCCGAACCGATCTCCGTGATAATCTCTTGGGCAAATTTCACTTCATTGCGGCCCACACCGGTTGATACGACCGCGACGACCTCTTCAGGGCTTACCTGAGCAGCCTTAAGAGCCAACTCGTAGGCTTGGCCCGCGGATTCATTGGCATCAAAACCGGTTAAGATTAAAGCTTTGCCCACAACCTGCCCGTCTTTTAAGACCACTGCTTTGGTATTGCGGTTTCCACTATCAATTCCTACCGTAATCATCTTTGGTGACCTCCTTCGTCAGCGTTACAATCCGAAGATTTGTATTAGACTACTTTACTTTCTTGATACCCATACTTTCCATGAAAGCATCTACCCGGGCTAAGGTCATATTTTCATCAAACTCGCGCTCATCACCCATATTTCCTTCAAAGGTCATAACCGGAAAACCGGCTTTGAGGAGTCCGAGGCGGTTCTCGGCGATCCCTAAGCTTAAACCTTCACAGCCACGGTTGTAGTGAAGCATAATACCGTTAAGTTTCCATTCATTGGCAATGCGCAGCATCATGTCGGTCTTTAACTGGGGATGATAAAAATGCTGCCATTCCGGTTTGGAGAGGTTCCAGTCCACCATGAGTTCCATCGCTTGCTGACGGGTTTTGATCTTGATGCCTTTTTCCATGGGCGTGGTGCGCGGGCCCCAAGTCCCGTCCTCCTTAACTTCCCAGATACCCTCCAACCCAAAGGTATAGAGGGAGCCCACAGAGATAGCTCCGTATTGTTCAAGATAACGGAACACTTTTAGAAACGCCCAAGGCGGCTGAGTATCGGACATTAGGCGGATTTGTTCGTTGCCGACGGCAGCAATACCCCTGGCCACCCGATCTTTCACCTCTGCCAGAAGTTCTGCGTAGAAGTCCGCCACTTCCTTGGACGCTTTATTCAGAGTCGCTAGGACATAGAGAGAGTACATGGTTTTTTCATCGAGGGGAGCAGGCACCGCTTTATTCTCAGCACAAACAGCAGCCCAAAGGGACGTGCTGCGCATTTCGTTTTTTACCGCTTCAATAAAGAGTCCATCGTCGAATTTTCGGCCCGTTGTTTTTTCCAGCCACTCGACCCCATCTTGCAGTTGATCCACGATGTATTTGATCTTTGCCGGGGTAACATCTTTATAGGGACCGGCTGCCACATCGACTTCCCACATCGGAAGTCCACCCTCTAAGTCGGACACCACTTGATACCACTTAGCGTGACTGCAGCAGATATGATCCTGCCAGATAAAGTCCGGTTTAGGATATCCTCCGCCATAAGGGTACTTATTGATCAGAATGGAACCCCAATAAAGCCTCATATAAGAGCAGAGATCGCGGGCGTAACCCGCATTTTCAGAGGCTTCCAAACATTCCAGGGAAAGTTCCTTGTTATGAGCTAGCGTCGCTCCGTAAGGCTCACTGGTCAAGGAGTAAACATCCCTCCCCAACCCTGCCGGAACGGCATCGAAGGACCAGGCTCCCCCAGCCCAGCGCAGTCCTCCCTTTTCATGGGCATCCCGGTAGTCAAGATAATACTGGTCCCGTAATTCCTTGGCCTTGCCCCAAAGCTTCAAAGGTTCGGTCGGATAGATCTGTGTGCTCATTGTTTTTCCTCCCTATTTAGAACAAATCCTCTTGCCGCATCATTTCTAGGAAGGCCTCGACCCGGATCCTAAACGGTCCGAGTGGGGCAGTCACATCGAACTCCAGGAACAGGGTGGGAATTCCCCTTTCTTTCAATGACTTTTGGATAGCCGGAATATCCAGTTCGTGAGGATCACAGAATTTCTGCTGAATAACAATAACCCCTTGTACATCGTAATCCTTGATTAGGTTCTGGATGTGTTCGAGCCGCTTGCGTTGCGGCCAATCTTTGGTCGGGCAGGGCACGCGATCGACATAACGGTTGGCAATCTCCAAGAGGCGATCCTCATCTTTTACACTTTCATTCCAGAAGTAACGCGTTCCTGTACAGTGGTCATCAATCACAAAGGTGGCTTCACAGACTTGTTCAACCATTTCTGTAAAGGGAATATCGTCATTCTCGCTGCCCAGGATCATCAGTCTTTCCCCGGTTGGCCGGTTGAGCTTCCGCTGAGGCAGTTGCTCCAAGAGCTCCAGCAGGGCTTTGTTGTGCTCCCGCTTGTCAGTCATTTGGCTGGAAAGCACCAGGTACATAGCCTCCTGCCCGGTAAGAGGCGGATTTTCCTGTCTCCTCAGTTCAAAGATCTGTTTGAGTAAGCGCCGGTTGGTATTGACGATGTCAATACCGCGATCCAAATCGACGTCAGTGATCTTTTTACCCGTCCATTTTTCCACCGCTTCTTGGAATTGTTGCAGCTCACTGCGCAAGAAGGTTCGGGAATGATCGCTTTGTACATTGTGGGGCATCGGCAAATAATAACTGAATTCAGTAGGCCTGTGCAGATCCCAGCTCGTATAGGCTTGCCGTATGTGCAGGCAAGACTGAGCAATGGTGATACCGTCGAGGTAGAAAAACTTATTTTTTAGCCCCTGGGCCAAAACGTCCCGTGAGAAGGGACAGTACATGCCAAAAATATGGGGTTCAGTGACGTCTTGGGGTTCGTGCCCGCCTAATACCCGCACCGGCAAGACATCGGCGGCATAAAGGATCTCTTCCGGTACATAGGTACAAAAATAGCCAATGATCTTGCCTCCTGTTTTCTCCTTCCACTCCATGGCATAGTCATGTCGTTTTTCATACCATTCCTTGAACTGTGTGAACATGCCTATACTCCTCTCTATTCGTCCCTTAGCCTCGCTTCAATTCAGTTCCGCAGACGCCGCAGAACTTGAATTCTTCCGGAATGCCTTTCGCGCCGCAGCTCGGGCAGGTATGGGTGTACGGTCCGTAAAGAAACTCGCTGGAGCCTCCTTCCGCTGCTTTCGTTCGCAAGCCGATGTAGTCCTTGGGCCGCTTTTCAACAAAAGCGTTCATCCCTTCATAGGGCTCGACAGAAGCAAAATGCAAAGCCAACCATTCCTTGGCATGCCCCACGGTGGAACTCCAGGCCAGATCCTTCCAGAAATTCGTCTGCTGCTTTGTATAGCGCAGACACTCGGGAAATTTATGAATGAGCTTATCGGCCATGGTGGCTACCGCTTGATCAAGCTGATCGCGCGGTACAACCTGGTTCACAAGACCCCATTCCAGGCATTTTTGGGACGGAACGGGTTCACTGAGGAAGAGCATTTCCCGCGCCCGCCGATCTCCGACAATGATAGGAAGCCACTGGGTGGCCCCGCCTGCAGCCACACTGCCTACCATGGTTCCAACCTGTTGGATAGAGGCATCTTCCACCATAATGGCTAAGTCGCAAGCCATGTTAAATTCATTGCCACCGCCGACGACCATCCCATTAATGCGAGCGATGGTTGGTTTGCCGATGTTGCGCAAGATATCATGACACTCAGTAAAAACCCCCATCCATTTCCAGTAGTCCCGTGGCTTCTTTGTATAATCCTCCGCGTATTCTTTGACATCTCCACCCGAGCAAAAAGCCTTTTCACCCGCTCCGGTGAGCACAACCACCGCCACGGAGTCATCCCAGGAAGCATCCCGAAAAGCCGTGGTCAGTTCCTGCAACGTCAGCGTACTGTACGAGTTGTAAACATAAGGCCGATTGATGGTAACGGTCGCTACCCAGTCTTTCTTCTCATAGATGATCTCCTGAAAATCAAATTCACCTGTTGATTTGCCTGTAAAACGTGGACTCATTTTCCTTCATCCTTTCTTTTTTGAGTCTGTTATCTATAAATCCCCTCGATGATCATCGCCATACCCTGCCCTCCACCAATACAAAGGGTCACCATACCGTAGCGGACCTTCCGCCGGCGCATCTCATAGAGAAGTGTCGTCATCAGGCGGGCTCCCGTGGCCCCGATGGGATGGCCCAAAGCGATCGCGCCACCGTTCACATTGACTTTCTCCATGTCCAGCCCCAATTCCCGGATAACTGCCAGGGACTGGGAAGCAAAAGCTTCATTGAGTTCAATCAGACCGATATCATCCAGGTTTAAGCCCGCCTGTTTCAAGGCTTTGCGCACAGCCGGTACCGGTCCGATCCCCATGATCTGCGGCGGTACGCCAACGACCGCATCCGTCACCAGCCTGGCCATGGGTTTTAAACTCAGTTCCCCGGCTTTGTCCGCCGACATCAAAACCACTGCCGCTGACGCATCGTTACGGCCACAGGAATTTCCGGCGGTCACGGATCCCCCCTGGCGAAAGGCAGGCTTTAACGCGGCCAGCTTCTCCAACGTAGTATCCCGTGGATGTTCGTCAATATCAAAGATGAGGGTACCTTTGCGGGTTGGCACGACGACCGGAACAATTTCATCTTTAAAAAGCCCAGCTTCGAAGGCTTTCCGGTAGCGTTGTTGGCTCTGTAGGGCAAAGGCATCCTGATCCTCTCGGGAAACATGAAACTGTTCAGCCACGTTTTCCGCCGTATCACCCATAGAAACAGAACCATAGAGGGAAATGGGCTGTCCGCCCGGACCGGCTTCCGTGAGGGAATCCACCAAGACACCGTCTCCGGACCCGTAACCATAGCGGGCATTCTTGAGATAGAACGGTGCCCGGCTCAGGCACTCCGCCCCTGCGGCCACGACCACATCCGCCCGTCCCGTCTGGATCTCCTGGGTTCCGCTGCTGATAGCCTGAAGCCCGGAGGCACACTGCCGATGGACGGTGAACGCTGCCGCTTCTTCGGGAATCCCTGCTAAAAGAGAAACAACACGGGCGATGTTGGCGGCCTCCGTGGTTTGCCGGGACCAGCCCATGATAACCTCTTCGACAACATCCGGACGGACTCCCGCCCGGATGATCGCTTCCTTAACAGCCATTGCCCCCAGTTCCTGCGGCGGGATATCCTTGAGTGTGCCACCGATCGTTCCGATGGCCGTTCTCACCGCACTGACAATCACAACCTCTTTCATTCAACCCCTCCTAATCCCTCATTTTTCCTGCAGAACCCTGCAACCCAAGTATTCTCCTTCATCCTGGCCCTGAGAGAGTGCCACTTAACGCATGATCATCCCTCCGTCAATGCAGAGGATCTGTCCCGTGATGTACCCGGCTTCCGGTGAGGCCAGGAAAACGAAACCCGGGGCCATCTCCTCCGGTTGCCCGAAACGTCCCAGAGGTACCCTTTCGAGATATTTATCGCGCAGCTTCGGATCGGAGGCGATTTTCTCCGTCATTTTCGTTTCCGCAAACGGAGAGATCGCATTGACGGTGATCCCGTACTTGGCCAATTCCCGTGCTGCCGATTTAGTAAACGCGGTGATCCCACCCTTAGCGGCCGTATAGTTCACCTGTCCAATCGTTCCCTGCAGTCCGGCTGAAGAAGTCACGTTGAGGATGCGCCCAAATCCCCGCTCGGTCATCTCTTTGGCTACAGCCTGCGTACAGAGAAAAGTTCCTTTGAGATGGACGTTAATGACTTCGTCCCACTGCTCCTCCGTCATTTTGAGCAGCATGGCAGGGCGCGTCAGACCGGCGTTGTTCACCAGGATGTCGACCGGGCCCAGTTCAGCCTTGACCTGGTCGAGCATCGCCCGAACGGAATCCCGCTTGGAAACGTCTGCTTGCACCACACACGCTTTCCGCCCCCGCTGCTCCACTTCCCATACCACATCGTCAGCGCGGGTGATCGATCGGCTCACCAATGCCACATCCGCACCCTCGTCCGCGAAAGCGATCGCGATGGCCCTGCCAATACCGTCTTTGGCCCCGGTGACCAGAGCGACCTTCCCTTGCAATTTCATCCCTTCACTCCTCCTCTGTCCGGATCGGCGCCTTTGGGGGCCTCCGGCGCCTGGTTTAATTGCCTCAGCTTATACCTCAGCATCTTGCCGGAGGCTGTTTTGGGCAATTCCGCAATGAACTCAACCCAACGCGGAAATTTATACGGAGCAATACGGTTCTTGACAAATTGCTGAATCTCATGGGCCAGCTCAGTCGACGCGGTGAATCCGTCTTTAAGCACAACATAGGCCTTAGGCTTCTCCAAATTGTCGCTGTCGAGCACACCGATCACGGCGCATTCCAAAACCGACGGATGTTCCACAATCGTGTTTTCCACCTCGATCGGAGACACCCAAATCCCTCCGGGCTTGATCATGTCATCCGTCCTGCCCACATACCAGAAGTAACCTTCCTCATCGATCAGGTATTTGTCACCCGTGTTGATCCAAGGACCGAAAAATGTTTGCTTGTTTTTCTCGTGTTTATTCCAATAAAAAGCACATATGCTGTCTCCTTTGACCATCAGGGTACCGATTTCCCCGTTAGGCACGGGATTACCGTCGGGATCCACCAGCTTGGCCTCGTAACCCGGCACCGGCCTACCCGTGCTCCCGGGCTTCACATCCCCTAGGCGGTTCGAAATGAAGATGTGTGTGCACTCCGTCGAGCCAATTCCATCTAAAATCACCAGGTTGAACTTGTTCCGCCAAGCCTCATAAACCGACTTGGGCAACGCCTCCCCCGCTGAAGTACAGAGGCGAACAGAATGCATGTCGACATTCGGAGTGTTGGCCGCTGCCTGAAGCAAGGCAGCATAGGAGGTGGGAACACCATAGAAAAGGGTCGGCTTATAGCGGCGAATCGTGGCAAAGACGGTTTCCGGTTTTGGCTGTTCCGACACTAAAACCGTAGAAGCACCGACCCGGAAGGGAAAGTAGAGGGCGTTGCCCAATCCGTAGGCAAAGAAAAGTTTCGCCACGGAATAACAAGTATCGTTTTCCTGAATGTTCAGAATAGGCTTGGCATAAAGATCCGCGCTGACGATCATATCGTGGTGCAGGTGCACCGCCCCCTTGGGAAAACCGGTACTCCCCGAACTGTAGAGCCAGAAAGCCGGTTCATCCTTGTGCGTATCAGCCGGCACCAGTTCATCCGCAGCGGCCTGGATCAGTTCATCAAAGGCAATTTGCTGGGGACCGGCTTTGCCGACCACAACCAAATGTTTGAGATAGTGCAATTCTTTCCGGATCGCTTCAATCGGCCCAATAAGCGCTTCACTGACCACAGCCACTTTGGCCCGGCTATCGTTAAGCAAGTACACGTAATCCTGCGCCTTGAGGATCGTGTTGGTCGGAATCGGCACTGCACCTATTTTGATAGCCCCGAAAAAAGTGGCGACAAACTCAGGCGAATCAAGAAGAAGGAGCAGCACTCTGTTTTCCCGTTCAACCCCCAGGCTTTTTAAGGCATTGCCCGCTTTATTCACCATGCGGTAGACCTGTTCATAAGTTAGGCTTTGATCCTGATAATAGATCGCGACCTTGTCTCCCCGGCCCAATTCCAAGTTCTTATCCACCAATTCGACGGCCACATTAAACTGTTCGGGAATCTGTGTACTAACCTGGCTCATACGGAACACTCCTTTTCAGGCAAATTCTCGTTCGGTATCCGCTCAATCCTCCACTAACTCCGGGCCAAACAGGTTAGACCAAATTCCGCGCCACCCCGGTCGGATCCACACGACGCAGGATCGCCAACTCAGACGGAGTGGGTTCGGGCGTAACAGGAACCTCCACAGGAATCACGAGTTCAAATCCGGTGTTCTCCGCGACCTGTTCCCTTCGGACACCGGGATGAAGGGACTTCAAGCGCATGACCTTGCTGATCTCGTCAAAATCCAGCGCACAGAGCGGCGTCACGACCAGAGAAGGACCTTGGCCGGGCAAACCTTGGCGAGCCCACGACTCAGGTCCATCCAAGAAACCGGGACCGCTATTAAAGTCGACTTTCTCAACAAAAGTCCGGGCATTGTGGGACGTCGTATAGATTACGGCCCTTCCTGCCCTGGGCAAAAAGGGCAACCCCACCGTCCCCGGTCCTTTGAGAACCGGATGATGCCAATCTCCGATGCAAACAAGGTTGCAATTGCCATACTTGTCAATCTGCAATCCCCCCCCGAAGAAAACATCAAAGCGCTTGCCATGTCCCTCCAGCAGGATCACATCCGGCAAAGCCAGCACTGCATCGGCACGTAGATTTTCCGCATCACAGGAAGAGAAGACAAGGGGCTCTAAGTGAGGATTCACAGCTCCACTCCCACCGGCAATGTAGGAGAGATTGGGGGCATGGGTTTCCTGAGCCAGGCGGCAGGCTGCCATGGGAATCATGCTGACCGCACCCATGACGGCTACTTCACGGTCCCGGAGATGGCGAGCCATGACACACGCCATTAATTCTGCTGTAGAATAGGCCTTCCCGCTCACTCGGACACCCCCCTAGTAGTCAGATTTTGCAGCCGCTCCAGACCGATCTCCACGGCATATTCCTCTTCAGCCATTCCCAATACATACTGATGAAGGTATTCCCCCAAAGACTCCGGACTCTTGCAGGCTTTCAAATAAACCTTCAGATGGTCTTCATCGTAGGTGTAATACGTGTGTGAAGAAGTGGGGTGACAGCCATAGGGTGCCTCGACCACCGCGGAAACCAGGAATCCGGGCACATTGACCCGCGTCGCGCCATATCTTTCCGCTAGGTTGGGTACGATTTTCTCCACTTGCAGCACGACGGTCTCCGCAGCGAAAATCATTTGTCTGTCCGTAAATTCACTCCCCTTGAAAATAGCATTGCCATAGGGATCTGCCTCCTGACAGTGGATTAACGCGACGGACGGCTTAATCGGCGCGGCTGTCATTACTTGCTCCCCTGTATAGGGATCTGTGGTAAAACGGTAGAGCTCCGGATTGATTTTGTGCAGGTCGTTTGACTCCAAACCTTTGGGATACGGGATAAAAGGCAAGCCTCCTGCCCCGGCTTGGAACCCATAGACCAAGAATGGCTCATCGCATTCCAGCAGTTTCACCGTCTTCTTCTCGACCGCCCGGCGGAAATTGGGAGCAAGCCCTAAATGCTCAAACCCGACATAGGCCGTTAGGATTTCCTCGACGGACCCACCGCCCAAGAGCAAATCCGCATTGATGTCCGCCGAGGGACTGGTGATCAACCGCTTGATTTTCTTGTCCTGACGGATAACCTCCCGGATCAGGGCCATGGGATTATTGTGCATATGCATACCGCCCACGGCCAAGGATTCGCAGCGGTCCGGGACAAAACGTCGAATCGCCTCACTGACCGACATGACTTTACGGGTGCGCTCCATTCTGTCACTCCTCTCTTTAGGATGGGTAAACCTTAAAAAAGATCATCCAGCTCATCATTGCCCCCCGGCAGCCTGCCATGTTCTTGCAAAAACTGCTGAATCAGTTGGCTCTCCCGTTGTGTGTACATCCGGTCTTCTTCGTAGCCAAAGTAATAAGCTTTTTCATTGCTCAGTTGTTCCAGCAGTGCCTCCCGCAAGTTGGCTGTTCCGACGATACTCATGATTTCTTTGTCAGCATCGAGAAGTTGGAATACTCCCTCCGCCTCCGGAACCTGGGCCAAGGCTTCCGCATGAAAGAGGATCCACTTGTCTGACGGTTTGGGTACTTCCTGCAGCTGGAGCCTCAGCTGGCAATTAAGACATCTTGCCGCTTCCTCGTCCGCCATTTCCTCAAACAAACCGATATCGACCTCTGTGAAAGCGGTATAGCGGAGCTCATCTGCCGGGCAACCCGAGGGTTCGCTGCCACAGGCAACCTGCTGCTTGCTCTTTTGCCAGGGCCGCTTCGCTTCCCCCACTCTGCGGGCCAAAGCAAAGTCCTCATCCCGGCCGAGCCAGGGATCCCTTTCTTCATAATCGAGCAAGACTTCCGAGATATCCCCATCTCCGCCCAGGAATCTATCCATGGCCTGAGCTGCCTTACGTCCCTGCGCAATGGCCTCAATCACAGAAGCCGGACCCAGTACGGCGTCGCCACCGGCAAAGACACCCGCTTGGCTGGTCGCCAGGGTTTCCGAATGAACCGGAATCCCCTTCCGGTTGAGAACAAGGCCAAAGTGTTCCGATAAGTCCATCTCCTGACCCACAGCCACGATGACCTGGTCGAATTCTACAGTAAATTCGCTTCCCGGGACTGATACCGGCTTCCGCCTGCCGCTACCGTCCGCTTCTCCCAAGGCCATGCACTGGCATACCAAGCGGAGCACACCGCCAGGCAATGCATTGCCCTGTTGGATCCTTACGGGAGCCACCAAATACTCGAACTGAACCCCTTCAAAGACCGCTTCGCGCACCTCCTCCGCGTGTGCGGGCATTTCCTCTCTGCTGCGCCGATAGAGTACCGTCACGCTTCCCGCACCGAGCCGCAGGGCCGTCCGGGCCGCATCCATGGCCACATTACCCCCACCGATAACAGCCACTCGCGATCCGACCTCCGCGTTCGACCACAAGGCTACCCCGCGCAGAAAATTAATACCGTCCACAACCCCGGCACTGTCTTCCCCGGGAATACCGAGAGACAACGCTTTCTGGGCTCCTACGCCGACAAACACCGCATCGTATCCTTCTTGCAAGAGGGCATCCAGCGCCTCAATCCGGCGCTGAGTTTCAATGTTAACCCCGAGTGCTTCTATTTCCGTGATTTCCGTATTGAGAATATTCTCCGGCAGCCGGTAATTCGGGATCCCTAGCCTAAGCATCCCGCCCGCTTTGGGCTGAGCTTCAAATACGGTTACGGCATGTCCCTTCAGTGCCAGATAATGAGCTGTCGTTAAACCCGCCGGACCGGAACCGACCACCGCCACCTTTTTGCCCGTTGCCGATGCCGGTTTTCTCCTTTCTTTCCAGGCCGCGCCCCCATGATCTGTAACAAACCGCTTCAAACGGCAAATGGCCACCGGTTCATTGACTTTCCCTCTGCGACAGGCTTCTTCACAGGGGTGGAAACAGACCCGGCCAAGGGTTCCCGGGAAAGGCACCTTTTCCCGCACGACAGCCAAGGCTTTTGCATATTCACCTTGTGCCACATAGCCCACGTAACGGGAAACGTCAATTCCGGCGGGACAAGTCCCGCTACAGGGCACAAGATTGGCTTCCCGATCTCCGCTTTTCAGTTCCTTGTCCAGCAAAGCCCCGGTCGGGCAGACCTCAACACACGCTGTACAGAACTTGCAGCCTGATTCGACCAGTGTTTCTGCCTTGGCCCTGACCAGAGTGCGTCCATTCAACTCATAGACCTCCAGAACATCGACACCCCTTAAGTCCCGGCAGGCCCGGACACAGCGCTGACAACCGATACAGAGGTTGTAATCCCTCGTAAGCAAGGGCTCTTCCATAAATTTGGGCAAATCAGGATAGACGTAGCGCCCCAGATCTTCCCGCAAACCCACATACTCGACGACCCTCTCAATCTCGCAGTTCCCCAGTTTTGAACAGCAACGTTCGTTAACCGCCACGTTGCTGGAACACTGGGTTCGGCTGCATCCCATCTTTTGAGCACACGTTAAACAAGCATGCGGATGATCTTTAAGCAGAAACGAAAGGTTATCCCGGCGCATCCACTTGACTTCATCGGTATTCGTCTGCACATTCAGGCCTTGGGCCACCCGTGTCTCACAAGAGCGCACAACCTCAGACCCAATCTGCACCAGACAAAGGCCGCACGCTCCACCCGGAGGCAGATCAGGATGGGCACAAAGTGTAGGAACATAGATGCCGGCACGGCGAGCAGCTTCTAAAATAGACGTCCCCTCCGGCACCCCTATGGTTTTTCCGTCGATCCGCAACGACCTATTCTGCACACACTCACCCCCGTAAGGATTTATCAACGCTCTGCAGAAGATTCCAACTTCTAAAGTGGGAGATAAATGCGGGTTCCTGCCCCAAAAATGGGAGGTATGCGCTTTAGTCCACGGGTTCTTCGCGGCTTTTTGCGATCCTCTGTGACCTCTACATCAGCAATTATCGTGCCATCGTTTGGGCTCAAAGCCTTGATTTTTATTATCATCGGTTAATTCACGATAATCAGGGTTTAGTGGTCCAAAATTAACCGTGAACGGTCAGCCCAGACCGTATAAGCCTTTCCTGCCAGTTCATCAGGAAAAGGACCGCCACTGCAGAAATGCAGTGGCGGTCCTTTTTTATCCTGCCAGAAAGTATAAGTCTGTGGAGGATAAGAAAACTAGCGGTGCCGCCGTCGCCGAAGGCTCGGCGCCAGCCGAGTTTTCTTTATTATGGAAGTTCTGAATGGATCCACCTTTCAAGCGCTAAGTCATAATCGCATTACAAGGATGCAATTGTGACTTATATTTTTGGATCTTGCGGATAACCGTTGGGTGCGAAACGCCTAAGACTTTGGCCGCTTGCCTGGTTGTGGGATAGGCCTGCATGGTTTTCCGCAAGAGTTCCTTCTCCAGCATTTCAACGGCATTCCTGAAAGGGATTGGCTCATTGACTTGAATGACTATGGCTTGATGTTCAAGTACGTTCACCTTAAACGGTAAATGTTTGAGGTTCAAAACCTCATCTTCATTCATGATGACCAGTCGTTCAATCAGATTTTCCAATTCCCGTACATTACCCGGCCAAGGCTGGCTTTCAAAAGCCAATAAAACCTCCGGTTCAAACCTTATGTTCCTGCCGTATTTACGGTTAAAGAATTCCAGGAAGTGAATGGCCAAGGGGACAATGTCATCCGGGCGTTCCCGCAGTGGAGGTATGTGAATTGGAACGACGTTCAACCGGTAAAAGAGATCAGCCCGGAAGCTATGTTGAGCAACCATTTCCTCCAAGTTCTTATTCGTAGCCGTCACGACCCGTACATCAAATTTGATGGGTTTGCTCGCACCTATCTTGACAACCTCCTGTTGTTGCAATACCCGTAACAGTTTAACCTGCATATTCATGGGCATTTCCCCAATCTCATCCAGAAGCAGAGTCCCGCCCTCGCAAAGTTCAAAAATGCCCTTTTTACCTCCACTGCGCGCACCGGTAAAAGCCCCTTCCTCATAGCCAAAAAGCTCTGATTCGAGCAAATTTTCCGGAATAGCCCCACAATTAATCTGTAAAAATGGCCCATCGACACGCGGGCTTAACTCATGAATGAGCGTGGCCACGATTTCCTTGCCCACCCCGGACTCCCCGGTAATCAAGATATGCGAATTAACGTGGGCGACCCGGACTATAAGCTTAAAAACTTTCTCCATAATTGCGCTTCGGAAGACAAATTCATCATGACGCCACAGCTTTGTCCGCAGTTCCTTGATTTCATGAGCATAACGGATATTTTGCTGTTCCGTACTCTCAACCCGTTCTCGCAAGAGATTTAGCTCGGTCATATCGCGTATATTACAGACTACACGAAAGATTTCCCCTTCCTCATTAAAAACCGGGCTGCCGGTAATTAAGATTTCTTTACCGGTTTTTATGCGTTGTTTGATGGTTACGGGTTTTTTTTGGTTAAGGACCAATAAGGCTACTGCCTGAGAGACCGTCCCGTCGTCTTGAAGCTCTCTGACATTACGGCCGACTCCGTTGTCATGCTTAGATAAACCGGTAATTCTTTCGTAACTGGTATTGACTCTTAAAAGAGTTCCGTCCTCGGCAATAATTCCAATACCATCATAAAAGGATTCGAGAATAGCCTCAAGTTCTTTATTTAACTCATTCATTTGACGTAACTCTGTAGTCAAAGATTCCAGGTCAGAAACATCTTGAAATACTGCAATGGCTCCAATGACCCGGCCATCTTCAATAATCGGCGTGCGATTGGTAACAAGCATCCTGTCGCCTAATGCCATTTTTTTGCCGAACTGCGGTTTACCACTCTTCAGTACCGCCGGAAGCTCTGTCACGGGCAACACATCACTAAGTTTTTGGCCAATAACTTGACCGACCGGGACCCCAAGCATGCGCTCCGCTTGGCCATTATAAATGGTGACCCGCTCTTCGGCATCAATAGCAACAATCCCATTGTGCACAGCGTTAAGGACCTCTTCCAGCTCGTTAAACCAAGACAATCCCTGTCACCTCCCCAACTCTGGCAATAGGTTTGTGGCTACTCTGCTCAAGCGACGGCAGAGCACACTTAGCTGTCACCTCCCCGATGAGTATAACCCTTCCTAAACAGGTGGACAACGACTTTTGCCTCAAGGGCTTTTTTTGTTCCCCCAGCGGTACTTTTCCTCCATTCCAACATTCTTTTTTGCATAGCGTCTGGTACAGGTGCTATCACCCGCAGCCAGGCAACTTTCCGTAGATACGCTGAAATTAGGAGAAATAGCCGTTACTGCAGTTTGGAACCAGCGGTCACACCCGGCCTGGCATTGCCTGGGCGCCCCATAGTCCCGGTAAGAATCTGTCCACGGGCAGGCCTCATGAATGAGCAGATAGTCCTCTCCCTCCGGAACCATGCGGGCCGTCTCGCCCATCACCCGACTGGCCCGAACCATAGCCTTGACAATCAACTCCAGATTTCCGCTATCCCGCCCCCGCTCTAAATAGCTTTCTCCTGTACCTTGACCCACTAATTCCCAAAATCGGTCAACCAGAGCAACCGCTTCCTCTTTCCCGTACTTTTCTGCGACAACCTGACGCCAACGGTGAAAAAAATCATGAGCAATAAAAATCATAGACCGCCAATCTTTTTCCAGCTTTTTAACGGCATCGTCACTCTTTTCCGTCAAACCCGTCCCTCCTATCGCTTCCCCGTTCTAAGGCCTTATTCCCGTCCTCGCGTAAAACTCTGCCAAAGCCGCCTTATATTCAGCAATAGCTTCCTCAGAAACTTCCTCGCCGCACTCATAGCAAGTATTTGTTAAGCGATCATACCAACGGCAGCCACAATAGTTACAAGCCAATTCCGGCGCCCCACTGGGATTATAAAAAATCATAGGATTCACTCCTCAGTGCCTAAGATCAGCGGCAAGCCCCTTGAAACGGCAAACCCAGCACATCAATCAAGTCCTCAAAACCTAAATCCAAAAGTTCATTTTGAGCTCTCATACTGTAAAAAACAATGTTTCCGTTGCGAATCAATTGTTTCATTTTCGCAAAGGGATCTTCTTTAGCCTTGTTTAGGATTTCCTCCAAAGCTTCATCATCCACAACAAATAATAAATCCACC
>JAJZPA010000235.1 GCA_021811425.1 Bacillota bacterium
GGTCAACTTCCTTCTCACTTGCCAGATCGCTTACGCCGGTCAGGAGGAAATCGACCGTAGAAATATCCAATACCCCTTCCAGAAAAAGAACAGACCTCTGGTCAGAGATCTCCGTCCGGATTTGCAACGACATCCCGCTCACGACTCCTTTCTAGCGCTGAAATACTCTTTCTCCATTCTTAAGCCCCCGTCCTTGCCTACGCTGGCTCGCAAACGGCGGCAATCCTCCGCAATGAGCAAGTGATCCGCACCGTGTTCAAGGATTACAATCGGATGGACAATATCTGCTTCTAAACAACAATTGTCAAGCATCCTGATAATTACCTGTGAATCATTGGGTGAACCCAGTTCCTGGATCTTGATTTTCTCCCGGGCGGTCAGCCTGCCGCCTCTTACCTTGCCGCCGCTTATCAGAATTTGACCTGCGGCTTCCAACTCCGAAACTATGCTGCCCTGCCCTTTAACATTGATGTCTCCGCTCGCCCGCACCACACTGTTTTGCACATAACCCACCTGCACATCGGCTGTATTGCTGATCAGCCACATCAGAGTCTCCAGGGTCTGTTGCACCTCTTGGCTTAGCAACTCCATTTCGGCTTGGTTCTTGATGCGAAGCGGACCTAAATTACACAGTTTTTCGTTTAAATCCCGTCCTAATTCAACCAGTTCTGGTTGAGGCCAATTTTTCGTTTCAGCCAACATAGACAGAAAATCATTGACAAGCCTTGGTACATCTTTATACTTAAAATCTATTAAGAGCTGAACTAAGCGTCCTTCGCCATTCAGCTTCAGATCCGCAGTGTTAAAAGACGGTTGGCGTTTCAGAACTTCCATGGAATCGAGCAGCTGCTGCAGGCGGTCTGCCAAATGTTTAAGCACCCCATATAGCCGCCTGTACTGCGATGATAAGCCGCCGGCCTGGATTCGGGCAGTGATCGCCTTGTTATGAATCACGATCTCGTTAGTGGCATAAAGGGCGGCGTGGAGCACATCGCCCCATACCTCAATGCTCCCCCCGGCTTCCACGCTATAGCCGTCCAGAACGCTGCCGGTCACCACGATGTTGCCTTTGAACTTGATATTCCCGGTCTTGATATCCACGTCTCCGTTGATGATGTGAACCGGCTGGACGGACAAATACTTAAGAGCCGCTCCCTCCAGGACCGGTTTGCCGGAAACTGCAGCCACCGCAACCGCTCCATTTTGGATGAGACTTACCCCCCTCTTGATCAGGATCGGCTCGTCCCGAGGAAGGCGGGGTAGTACAATCGCACCAGTCACGTCTATTCCCGGTTTCCCGGCCTCAGGAGGACTTTTGACCGCTAGGACCGTCCCTAGCGTAACAGACAAAGGGCTGCCCTGACCATGAGGAGGCGTGTTTACCTGAGACTGGTCGCTATTCTGAAATGTATAAACAATCCGGGAATCCTTGGATGATGTTGGCGCCTGGCCGGCTGCGATTTCGACACTCAGGTTCTCTCCTTCAAACTCAACCGCTTTTCGGATTGCTTCTTCGTTAATTCCGTAAGCCACCTGAGATTGCTGCAGGAGATCCTGCACCAATCTCAAGGTAAGCTGCGGCCAGATGACTTGAGCACTGCAGGCTTTAACCAATCCTTCCCCTGTTGGCGGAAAATCTTCAACGACATAGCGCTTCCCGGGTTTCTTGTGCACATGCAAAAAAGCTTTAAGCTTGTCACTGCTTAATTTAACCTCCAAAGCCAGAAAGGGTTCAGTATTCAAGGATTGTAATTCAATGATGTCACCTTCGTGGACAAAAGCAGTTCGGTGAATTTCTTTGCCGTTCAGGTAAACCCGCACATTCTTGTCAGGACTGAGCGTCGGAAACTTGCCCAGCCCACGGGGGTTGCCGACTGCAACTTGACCGTTCTTGATTGAAACCCAGCCGTCCTGATCCGGTAAATCAACTAATTGCTCAACTCCTACGCCAACCATTAGTTCGCACTTCCCTATCTTTTTATCCAACCTTAGGCAACTGACAGCCCTACCCGTCTGCTGGTTCACATCCCCTCTATCCATTGCACGTTATCAGGTTTGCCTATCCCGCCGGTGGGTTAAACTCCGGATATAAAACGGGTTTAGGGGCGTCGGCTGCTATCAAAGGTAATGGCACTTATGGCTAAGGTGAAATTGTCTCTTAAGTCGATGATATTTTCTCCCTCTACCGGCCTTCCCTGCCGATCTGCCGTGATCCGCACAGCGGGTCGGGTGGGTCGATCGGGGTCAAGCGCGATCACGACGCCCGTTTCCCCACTGCTCAACGTCACGGTGGAATTTTGCGGATAGAGGAGAACGCAACTTCGCAAAGCCTGCACCACTTCTGGGGCATAGTTACCGGACCCGTTCAAGATCATCTCTAAGGCATGGTAAGGAGCCAACCTGACTTTGTACGGTCGATCTTCCGTCAGGGCATCAAAAACATCAGCCACTGCCACGATTTGAGCGTTAGGATGAATTTCACGCTCCCGCAGACCGTCTGGGTAGCCCTGCCCTTGCCAGCGTTCATGGTGTTCCCGAATCACCCGATAAACCGAGTCCGGCCAGCCCATATCCCGTAAGACGTGTTCACCGCGCAGAGGATGGCGCTTTACCACTTCAAATTCCTCCGGCGATAAAGCTGCTGGTTTGCTCAAAATGTCACGGGAAATCAGTAATTTCCCCCAATCATGCAAGAGTGCTCCACTCGCTAAGTTCGCCAGTTCATCCGGCTCATACCCCATATGGATACCCATAATCGTCGCCAGCAAAGCCACATTTACGGAGTGGACATAGGTATATCGGTCATGGTTATCCAGCCAGGAGAAACCGGGAAATCCCTGACAGTGCTCCAATTCCTGTAAGGAATTGGCAATAACCGGAAGTGCTTGCCGGAGATCATTCATCCGCATCAAACGCTCATCGTAACATAAGCGTTTCAGGGGGGATTCCCCTAACAGACCCTCCGTCAAACCATCCCTCCGTGTATTCCTGGTTCGTTCCAACCATTCATAGCTGACAACATAGAGTTCTCTATGGCTGGCAAGCTCAAACACGTGTGCATTTACCTTATCCCCTTTCTCCAAAAGTAAATAGCCCGCCCGATCAAACAAATCGTAAGGTGAGGGCTTATCCGGTAGAACAGCATCAACTTGGATCGGAACCATCTGCAATTTCAAGATAACTTCACTTCTTTCTTAGTGGATAAAAAAACAATCATGAACTACCCGTTCACAAAGTTGAATGGATGTTGGACGATCCACTGCGAGGATAAGAGTTCTTACGAAATCACAGTTTTCGAGAACTCTTTATCGGGCGAAGGCGGCGACGCAAGTTTTCTTATCCTCCACAGACTTATACTTTCTAAATAGGATATAGAAAACTTGGCTGGCGCCAAGCCTTCGGCACCTCGCCATCCGGCATCTAGCCATCCATGGCGATGCTCTAATCTCAAACGTCCTGTTTGAGTTAGCGACGGCGGCTGCCTAGTTGCACTTATGCCACCACAAAGTTATACTTTCTACCCTGGAAAATAAATTTTCCATTCATCAGTGGTGCCGCCATGCGGCATGGGAGTCTGATTGGTAAAATAAAGTGCCATACCCAGGAGGTATGGCAACTCTTATTAATACTCCCTGTTCGGTAACCCAGCCGTCATCACCTTGAAGTGGAAGACCTGTGGCTTTGCGCCCCCGACTTTCGCCGGGTTTGCCTTTGTCGCAGCCGTTATGAAATTGTTCCAAGTGAATTTTCAGATGTCTAACCGTGCTACTTTATGTAAATTGAGGTAAATATATCGAGGATATTGTATTAAATTGTACCACCCCCTCGACTTAAGTGTTAGATTCCAGCAGTATATATTTCTTCT